>CAZOOU010000044.1:0-9311 GCA_964581495.1 uncultured Haloferacaceae archaeon | reverse complement strand
AAGAATCCAGCGACCAAGAAATCCAGTTGGGAGTAACCAGTGACTACGCGTCGTCGAGCGCCTGCCAGGAAAGCCGCGGGTTCCGGGCTGCGCTTACCTGATCGATCAGCGCGCTGGCCGTCCGAGAGGGTGCGGTTTGGATCGCCTCGTCGGTGTCAGTGTAGGCGGCATTAAATGCCTCGGCCAGCGTGTCGAGCGTTCGTCGACTCTCGATTTCGGTTGGCTCAGTGAGCATGGCTTCGGGCACCATCTCGGGCCATTTGGTCGTCGGTGGATGGACACCGAAATCCAGCATGCGTTTGGCAACGTCTGCTGCATCGCGGTCGCCCGCCGTCGCGGCAAACTCGTGGTGGAACGGCCCGTATGGAACCTCCATTTCCAGCTGTTCGGCCAGGTAGTTGGCGTTTAACACAGCTTTCGCGCTGGCGTCCGACAGCCCCTCGTCGCCCAGCCGGGCGATGTAGGCGTAGGCCTTGATTAACACCAGCCAGTTGCCCGCAAAGCCGTGGACTTTGCCGATCGAGTTGGTTGGATCGAACCGCTCGAACTCTCCATCGTCGGTTTTCCGAACCCGCGGACGCGGCAAAAACTCGGCGAGTTCGTCGACCACACCAACCGGTCCCGCTCCTGGCCCGCCGCCGCCGTGCGGGGTGGCAAACGTTTTGTGGACGTTGTAATGCATGATGTCGAAGCCCATATCGCCGGGTCGACCGCGGCCAAGCAGGGCATTCAGGTTCGCGCCATCGTAGTAGAGCAACCCACCGACGTCGTGGACGGTTTCGGCGATCTCGACGATATCGCGCTCGAACAGCCCCACCGTGTTCGGATTGGTCAACATGAGCGCAGCCGTTTCGTCGGAGACGGCCGCTTTCAGCGCATCGAGGTCGACACGCCCGCCATCGTCGGAGGGGAGTTCGACCACGTCGTAGCCCGCCATCGCCGCGGTCGCAAAGTTGGTTCCGTGAGCCGAGGCTGGGATAATGACTTCGCTGCGGCTGTTGCCGTGATGCTCGTGGTAGGCTTTGGCTACCAGAATACCGGTGAACTCGCCGGCTGCGCCTGCGGGTGGTTGGAGCGTGACCGCGTCCATCCCGCCGATGGTGGCGAGATACTCTTGGAGCCCATACAACAAGCCGAGATTCCCTTGAGCGCTGTCGGTCGACCGGTCGGGATGAATCGCCGCATTCGGGTCGGCGGCTACGTCCTCGGTGAACTTAGGGTTGTACTTCATCGTACACGATCCCAGCGGGTATGGCCCGCTGTCGATGGACCAGTTCATCTGCGACAGGCGGGTGTAGTGACGGGCTAACTCTGGTTCAGAGAGCGACGGCAGTGTCAGCTCGTCGCGGGTGAGCTCGTCGGGCAGCGGTGAGTCACGCTCGGAGCCACCAACGTCGACGGTCGTCTCGTCCTTTTCGGAGAGCAGTGGCTCGTGTTTCTCGTCGTCCTCGGTGTAGCGCGCTTGGTCGTAGATCATTGGCTGGCCTCCTGGAGTGCCGCGATGAGCTCGTCGGTCGCATGGCCGTTCGTCTCGGTGACACAGAGCTGCAACAGATGGTCGCCAACGACGTGGACGCCGAAGCCGGCGGCTTCGAGTTCACGTGCGACGGTCGCCGCGGGCAGCTCGGAGCGAACGACGAACTCCCGGAAATGGTGACGATCATGGACTGGGGCCTGATAGCCCGACAGCTCGTCGACACGGTCGGCCACTGTGGCTGCGTCTCGGACACAGTCTTCGGCGAGGTCGACGAGGCCATCCGAGCCGAGCATCGAAATGTGCATCGCCGCCCGGAGGGCAACCCATGCCTGATTCGTACAGATGTTGGAAGTCGCTCGCTCCTTGCGGATGTGTTGTTCGCGCGTCTGCAGGGTGAGCGTGTAGGCTCGGCGTCCCTCGGCGTCCTCACTGACACCGACGAGTCGACCCGGCACCTGCCGAAGGAACTCCGATTTGGTCGCGAAGATGCCCAGTCCCATCCCATAGCTTGTCGGCACTCCCAGCACGTCAGCCTCGCCAATGACGACATCTGCACCGACACTGGCGGGCTCTTCGAGAAGCGACAGCGCGACGAGATCCGATCCCACACAAAAGAGCGCCTCGGTTTCGGTAGCGATCTCGCCGATCTCGCCGAGTCCTTCCTCGATTGTCCCGCGAACGGTTGGGTTTTCGGCGTAGATCATCACCGTCTCGTCTCCAGCCAGGTCGGCGAGCGCCTCACGGTCGACGTTGCCGTCGGCCATTGGATAGGACTCGACCGAAAGCCCCGCGCCGTCGACGTAGTTTTCGAGCACGGACTGCTTGCCGTCTCGAAGATAGTCCGGGACAAGCACCGTGTCGCCGGTGGTTTCGCGAACTCGATCCGCGAGCAGCGCGGCCTCCGCGAGGCCGGTTGCGGCGTCGTACATCGAGCAGTTGGCGACCGGTAGGCCGGTCAGTTCGACCAACATCGACTGATACTCGAACAGTGCCTGGAGAAAGCCCTGGGTGATTTCGGGTTGATACTGGGTGTAGCTGGTCAGAAACTCCGCACGGTCAGAGAGGTGGTCGACCAGCGAGGGGACGTAGTGGCTGTAGTGGCCTCGTCCCATGAACTCCGTGAGGTCGTCGTTGTCGGCGAACAGCTGCTGGAGTTCGCTGCGGATTTCCTGTTCGCTTCTGGGCTCGATCCCAAACTCGCCGTCGAAGGCGACTGCGTCGGGAATATCGAACAGGTCTGCTTCGGAGTCGGCGTCGACTGCTGCCAACATGGCGGCGGTTTCGCCAGTCGTATGCGGTGCAAATGGGCTGCCGTCTGTCTGTGTCATTGGTTGGGATGTTAGGCGATTTGCTCGCGATACTCCGCGGCCGACAGCAGCGCGTCAAACTCATCGTCGCCAGCTGGTTCGACTTCGAGCATCCAGCCGTCGCCGAACGGGTCGTCGTTGACGAGTTCGGGCTGGTCGAACAATGTTTCGTTAATTTCAGTTACTTCGCCCGAAATCGGTGCGTAGAGATCCGAGACCGCTTTAATCGATTCGACAACGCCGAACGACTCCTCGGCAGCGATCTCGTCGCCGACCGCAGGCAACTCAACGAAGACGACATCGCCCAGCTCGTCTTGAGCAAAATCCGAAATGCCGATCCGAACGGTGTCGCTTTCGGTGGTCGTCCACTCGTGCGATTCGAGATAGCGCAGGTCGTCGGGTACATCAAAACTCATCTGTGTTGTGTTGGTGTCGGTTGTCGGTAGGTAAGATTACTTCGAAACGAATGGTAAGTCGGTGACTTCCGCCTTCTTTCGGGTGCCACGGACGACGATCTCGACCGCCTCGCCGGGCGTTGCGTGGGCTGTATCGACGTAGCCCAGACCGACGCCCTCCGAGAGTGTCGGACTCATTGTTCCCGAGGTCAGCGTGCCAACCGGCTCGCCATCGTCGTCGACCAGCGCGTACCCCTCGCGTGGGACGCCCCGGTCGAGCATCGTGATCCCGACGAACTGCTGGTCGACGCCCGTGTCGTGTTGGTCGACCAGTGCGTCGCGTCCCACAAACTCGGTTTCGAGGTCGACGGTAAACCCAATCCCGGCCTCGTAGGGTGTTCGAGGCTGCTCGTCGGGGTCGAAATCCTGGCCCGAAAGCAGATACCCCATCTCGATTCGGAGGGTGTCACGTGCGCCAAGCCCGCAGGGTTGGCAGTCGAATTGGGTCCAGACGGCTTCGGCGTCGGCAGTCGGACACAGGATTTCGAAGCCGTCCTCGCCGGTGTAGCCTGTTCGGGCGACAATACAGTCGACGCCGGCGATTCGACTTGTGGTGTGTTCGAACCGACCGAGTTCGGTAACAGAGTGGTCAGCTGTGTCATCAGTCGCCTCGTCGACGAGCGGCGGCGAGTCTGGGCCCTGGATGGCAAACATGGCCCACTGCTCGGTGGTGTTCTCAACGCTCGCAACGAGACCCCACTCGTCGCGGTGAGTGGTCCACCAGTCGGTGAACTGGCTGTCGTGGCCCGCATTGGGGATGAACAAATAGACGGGATACCCTTCGCGGTCGGTAAGTCGATAAATAACTGTATCATCGAGGATGACGCCGTCCTCACGGCTGATACAAGCGTACTGGGCCTCACCAGGTGAGAGAGCGCTCACATCGTTGGTCGTCAGTCGATTCATCAGCTCGGTGCTGTCGGGACCAGTGACTTCAATCTCGCTCATATGCGAGACATCGAAAATCCCTGCCGCCTCGCGGACGGCGGTGTGTTCGGCTTGGATCGACGCAAACTCGATGGGCATCTCCCAGCCACCAAAAGCGGTAGTAGAGCCCCCGGCGGCCGCATGCACGTCTGCTAGCGGCGGGTGTCGTTCGGCCATACACAGTCGACAGTCGCCCGAAAGTAAGGTGTTGCCATCGACCCGCTCGTGGTGGGTGCCGTAGCACACTGCCCGCGAGGGAGATGGGAAGGAAAATGGGGGGGCTATTGCACGCTGTGTCGGCTTAGGCGGCCAAGACAACTGGTTCGACGCGAGTGGCTCGCCAGACGTTGGCTCGAACGCCGGCCCGGTCGAGTTCGAGCGTGACCGAGTCGCCGACATCCCGTGCGGCCAGCTCCGAGCGAAGCTCTTCGGAGTCGTATTCGACCACCTGGTAGGTGGTGTTCGTTGACGATTCAACGACGGTCATCCCTCCGTGATCAGTCATTGCAGAAACAATCGTATACGAGTCACCATCGTCGGCTGGAGGGTGCTGAGCCATACGGTAGTTTTTGGCTAATACGCAAATAAAGTTCGTGGTATTTTGTGTATGTGTTGTTTTTCATTACATACTTCTCAGAGGATGGCCAACTGTGAAACGGTCGACACTGACCGACGCGTCGTTGTCACACGGCCACGAATCTCGACGGCTTCCCAGGCATCCCCACGGGAGGTCAGCGGTTCGAGCCAGACTCTAACTGTCGAGCCACGGTCGGCGCGGGCCAACGCCTTTTTAACCTCTGGTGTCGCGTACTCGACGACCTGATACGTCCGGCTGCCGGTGACCTCGGTCAGCGTGAGCGCGCCGTGGCTGTTCATCGGGCGATCAATGGCGCACGGGACGTGCGGTGTGGTACTTGACACCATACATATATAATTATTAATCTTGGCTTATAACTGTATGGACTAGATACATTTCAATTACTGACTGTCGGCCAAACCCGGACAGTTGCGACGCGACAGCCAAACGGCACGTCTATACCTGCCGGCGGTCGACGCCTCAGTAATGCCGTACGAACGCGAGCAAGGCGATGGCGTCGGGCTGTATGTCGACGGGCCGAACATGCTTCGAGACGAGTTTGACGTTGATCTCGATGATATCCGGATTGCCGCCGAAGAGACTGGTCGGCTTGCAGTCACGCGGCTGTACGTCGACGAACACGCCACCCCTGGCTTGATTCAGGCCGCCGAAGCTCGTGGGTTTGAGGTGATCGTCACCAGCGGCGATGTCGATGTGAAACTCGCGGTCGACGCCGCCCGCTTTGCGGTCGAAGGCCGCGGCGACACCCTGGCGATCGCATCGCGGGACACCGATTTCAAACCTGTGTTAGAGGTGGCCAACGACTGTGGACTCCGAACGCTGGCGATCGCACCTGGCGTGCGTGGTCGGTCGGACGCGCTTCGTAACGCCGCAACCGACAGCATCACTCTGGACGACGAAGACGACGCTGAAACGTCGTAGCTCAATTGTCTATATCATCACCGAGACTGTGTTTGCATAATACGCAACTACGTGCAGCGTCTGCAACCGCCGGCCGTCGGTAGTTGGTGACTACTTAAATAGGCGTACCGAAGGCGTACATCGTCTGGTGGCCCGTCACCTCGACGGTCGCAAACTCTCCAGGACTGAGGCCGTGCTCGCTGGCGTTCTGGACGATGATCTGCCGGTAGGCTCCGTCTCGACACTTTACTGAGTCGCCGGTGCCCTCCTGGACGACGAGCACCTCCTGGGTCGTCCCCACCATTTTCTCGTGGACCTCGCCGACGATCTCGCGTTTGACCGTCGACATTTCCTTCGAGCGTTCCTTTTTGAGGGTGCCACCGAGGCCCTTCATCTCGGCGGCGTCGGTGCCGGGCCGCTTCGAAAAACGGGTGACGTTGACCTTCTCTGGTCGGACCTCTTTTAATAGATCCATCGACGCCTGATGATCGTCGTCGGTTTCGGTCGGAAAGCCGACGATGAAGTCGGTCGACAGCGTCCAGTAGTCGAGTCGCTCGTCGAAGGCTGCGACGACCTCGCGGAACTTGTCGACGCGGTGCTGGCGGCGCATTTCCTCCAACACGTCGTCGCTGCCCGACTGGACGGGGGCGTGGATGAAGTTGTAGAGCTTGTCGTGGCGGGCGAACACGTCGGCGAGCTCGTCGTGAATGCCGTGGATGCCGCCGGGGTTTGCCATCCCAACGCGGACTCTGAACTCGCCGTCGATTTCGGTGCAGATCCGATCCAGGAGCTCAGGCAGTTTACGGTCGCCTTTGTCCCAGCCGTACACGCCCGTATCCTGGCCCGTAATCCGGATTTCTTTGGCTCCGGCATGAACCAGCGCGCGGGCCTTTTCGACGTTTTCCTCTACGGGCGGCGAGTCGACCCGCCCGGTGGCGAACTTAGTGATACAGTACGAGCAGTTGCTCATACAACCCCGTGCAATGGGCAAAATACCGATCTGGTCGTCCAAAACAGGCTGGGTGTCGGGAGTGACGGTTGGACACTCGCCGTTGAGCACGGCGTCGGGCACCTCATCCCAGTGGAGGATCTGGGCGTCAATGTCGGCCTCGCGGAACTCCTCGCTCTGGGCGAGCGCCATACAGCCGGTGACGATCAGGTCGGCGGTCTCGGCCTGGAGTTCTTCGGCGCGGCGCAGCATGTTGCGCTCGGTTTTTTCGACGACCGTACAGCTGTTGAGAATAGCGACATCGGCGTCGTCGAGACTGTCGGCAGGGTAGTGGCCGCCCTCGCGGAGTGCCTGTTCGATCCGGCGGCTCTCGCCCTGATTGGAGGTACACCCGTACGTCTCGATGTGGTAGGTCGCCATTCAGCTATCAGTGCTTGTCGACGGGTGAGCAAAAGGCCGACGGTCCGCGCCCGCGGCCACAACGATAAGGAGTGTCGACCCAGTCAGTCCAGCCATGCGTCGAGACGACAGCCACCAGGCGGCGGCTTTCCGCACGATTGAGACGGAGCCCCAGGCCACGACCGCCGGCGACGAGATCCAGCGGCTCTCGGACGCCGAAGCAGACGAAACGGGACCGTCGCTCGTCGACCCGCTTTCGTACGCACCGCTCGTGCTCGTTGGAGTAACACTCATCATGTTCCCCAAGCGGTCGACGACGGTGATTGGTGTTCCCTGTTTGCTTGCCGGGCTTTTGTTGGCGGTTGTCGACGCTCGGTCGCCGGATAACTCGTCTTGAGGTAGACCGATCAGCCACCAAGACAGTATTCTCAACGGCCAACAGACGCTATGACCGTCCTCTCCGAATTTCGTGTAGGATGTCTCAGAACCTCTATGCACAGTTCAGCGGCACCCCGATGAGCCAGCCGGCTATCGACCGGCTGCTCGAACAGCAGGGGTACGGGATTCTCTCGCTGTGCGACGACGGCACCCCGTACAGCATCCCGATTTCATTTGGCTACAGCGGCGATACCGTCTATCTGGCCTTTTTGAGTGAAGGCCCAGAGTCGACCAAAGCCGAGATCACCACCGAGGGGACAGTCGCACGGCTGTTGGTGACGACTATCAGGCACCGATTTAGTTGGCAGAGCGTGTCGGTGACCGGCCCGGTCTCGCCCGTCGACCCCAACAGCGATGAGTTCGAGCAGTTCATCAGGGCGCTCGACGACAACGGCTGGTTTATGAGCGGGTTTGAGCGAGCCGACTCGCTGGATTCGTTTCAGGGCTGGCGGCTTGACCCCGAGGAGATTCGCGGGCTGGAACGAACCGAACAGTCGGTCGACGAGTAGGTATCTCGTTAGTCGCTTTCTGTGAGCCGGTAAACGCGGGCTTCCCAGGGTCGGAGATCGAACGCCCAGGCGTCGACGTCGGTCGACCGCTCGTCGGCACCGTAGTTCGAAAGCAGGAGTTCGGCCTCCATCTCGTGAGGGTCGAAGTCGACGTCTTCCTCAGGAATCCAGGTGTGGCCCTCCCACTCGGCGAAGTTGAGTGTAATCAGGAGTCGCTCGTCGCCCAGCGTGCGGACGTACGACCAGATCTCCTCGTGGTCGTTGATCAGTACGTCGTAGCGACCGTACACCATCACGTCGCTCACATCGCTGGTTTTGCGGAGCTCGATCAGGTCGCGGTAGTAGTGCCAGATCGAATCCTCGTCTGCGCGGGCCGCCTCAACGTTGATCTCGTCGTGGTTCGGGTTGACGCCGATCCACGGCTCGCCGGTCGTAAAGCCGGCGTTGTCGCTTGCGTCCCACTGCATCGGGGTGCGGGCGTTGTCCCGACTGTTGTGCCGGAGGCCGTCTTTGACCTGCTCGAAGCTTTCGATTTCGCCGCTCCCGAGCGCGTTGCGGACGGGATTGACCGTCTCGACATCCCGAAACTCATCGAGCGAGTCGAACGGGTAGTTCGTCATCCCGATTTCTGCGCCTTGGAAAATGTAGGGCGTCCCCCGGAGGGTGAAAATCAGGGTCGCAAGGAGCTTGGCCGACTCCTCGCGGTACTCACCGTCGTTCCCAAACCGGGAGACGAGCCGCGGCTGGTCGTGATTGCTCAGGTAGATCGAGTTCCACCCATCTTCGGCCAACCCGTACTGCCAGCGATTAAAGGAGTCACGCAGATCGTTGAGCGTCCACTCGTTGGTCTCCCAGATCTCGCCGCCGTGATCCAACAGGACGTGATCGAAATGGAACAAGGTCGACAGCGGGCCATCCCGGCCGACGTAGTTGATCGCGGTCTCCATATCCATCCGGCCCATCATCTCGCCGAGCGCGAAGGCGTCTCGACCCTCGAGCACCCGGTCGTGCATCGTGTCGAGGAACTCCTGCATTCGCGGGCCATCGAACGTCTCCCACATGTTGGTGTCGTTCAGCGGTGGATCGTGTTTCGTGACCGAATCCGGTTTTGATAAGAGGTTGATCACGTCCATCCGGAACCCATCGATCCCCTTGTCGAGCCACCACTCCATCATCTCGAAAATCTCGTCGCGGACGTCTGGATTCTCCCAGTTGAGGTCCGGCTGTTTCTCGTCGAACAGATGGAGATACCATTTGCCGACTTCGTCGTCGTAGGCCCACGCCGGCCCCCCGAAGAAGGACTCCCACTCGTTCGGCGGGGCTTCGTCTTCGGGGCCGAGGTGGCCAGTGAA
>CAZOOU010000043.1:4583-9334 GCA_964581495.1 uncultured Haloferacaceae archaeon | reverse complement strand
TCGTGGGTTCGAATCCCATCGTGCCCGTTGTCTCCGAATAGCGAGGGACGTAGTCCCTCGGACCGTTCGAACGGGTGCGAAGCACCCGTGAGAAGACGAAGTGAGGAGCAACGGCACTCGGATTCGAACCCTGGAAGTCGCAGCGGCCGAGCGAAGCGAGGCCGACCGTCTTCCTCCGGTTCGAATCCCATCGTGCCCGGTTACTTATTTCAGCCGACATCCCAGAAACCATCAATACAGGTAATTATCAAACGCTGAATGTCGACGCCAAAATCTTTTACTCAGTACTGAGTGGTAATTTGTAATGGAAACGGAGCATCGCGTCCAGATCGGTGATTCGCGGTCGCTCGACGGGCTCGACGCAAATTCAGTCGACCTCGTCGTTACATCCCCCCCGTATCCGATGATCGAGATGTGGGACGAGCTGTTTTGCTCGCTCGATCCGGAGATCGAAGCCCACCTAGCGGCGGGCGACGGCCGCGCGGCCTTCGAGGCGATGCACCAGACGCTGGATGCGGTCTGGGCGTCGGTCCAGCGCGTGCTCGTCGACGGCGGCATCGCCTGTATCAACGTCGGCGACGCCACCCGGAGCCTGGATGGCTCGTTTCGGCGGTATCAGAACCACAGCCGGATCGTCGCGGCGTTCGACGAGCTGGGCTTCGAGCCGCTGCCGTCGATTCTGTGGCGCAAACCCACCAACAGCGCGACCAAGTTCATGGGCTCGGGGATGCTGCCGCCCAACGCCTACCCCACCTTGGAACACGAACACATCCTGCTGTTCCGAAACGGCCCCGACCAACGAGGCTTCGAGCCGAACGCCGACCGCCGCTACGCGGCGGCGTACTTTTGGGAGGAACGCAACCGCTGGTTCAGCGATCTCTGGACGGATATCACCGGCCAAACCCAACAGCTCGACGGCGACGAGAGCCGCGAGCGATCCGGGGCCTACCCGCTTGTGATCCCCTACCGACTCATCACGATGTACTCGGTGTACGGCGACACCGTGTTCGATCCGTTTTGGGGCACTGGCACGACCACGCTGGCGGCGATGGCCGCCGGCCGCAACTCGGTCGGCAAAGAACTCGACGAGGGGTTCGAGGCTGCCTTCGACCAGCGCGTCGACGAGATTCCGGCGATTACCGACACGCTCGTCCGGCGTCGACTCACGGCCCACGAGGCGTTTGTCGAACGCCGGCAGGCCGACGACAAAACCGTCGAGTACGAGGCCGACAACTACGCGTTTCCGGTGATGACAAAACAGGAACAACCGATCACACTGTATCGGATCGCAGCCGCCGAAACAACCGCCGACGGCTACCGAGTCGACCACACACCAGTCGGCGTCGACTGGCGAGAGGCTACTGAGACCGCATCAAAAACGGAGTAGGCCGCTGGCTCAGTACCGCGAGGGGAGGAACGCGAACGCAACCAGCGAGAAGACGAACAGCATCGAGGTGACAATCGTGTACGTCAGTCCCTCAATTCGATCTGCAAACTGGTGTTGGGACTCGACTTGGGCGTCGTAGCTCGTCGTATCCTGGGTGAGCATCACCGTGTTCTGGCCGGGGAAGAAGGTCAGATACTCGTTGCCGTCGGCGAGTTCGATCAGTTCGCCCTGCTGGAGATCGTCGCTGTTAGTCTCGTCTTGGAGCCACGTGATCGTGACGTCAGCGTCGGTCAGCTCGGAGACCGTCACGGTCTGGTCGTTGTAGACGAATCTGTCGCCCTCACTGTAGGTGATGGTCGCTGGCTCGTCGAAGTACTCCTCGGCGGGGACCAGTTCGTCGTCACCGTTGGACTGAACGACAACGTACTCCTCGCCGTCCCGGTCGACGAGTTGGTCATCAGCGTTGGGGTCGGCTTCGAGAATCGCCTGTCGGTCGAGGACCTCAACGAGACTGAAAGCAGTCGACGCGTTGTCCTCGTCGTCGATCTGGACCTCCCAGGTTGTGTCGCTGACCTCGACGGTATCACCGTCGGCCCACACCTCAGTCATTTCGACGTCCTCTTCGACCCATTCAAGCGTGCCGGCGAACGTCGTGCTGCCGTCTTCTTCGTCTTCAGTTTGTTCGATCTCGGAGACAGTGTACGTCTGGTCGCCGACGGTGAACTCCTCGCCTTCGGCGAGTTCGAAGTCGGCCTCTTCGAGGGTTATCGTCGGCTCTTCGGCTGTCGCGATGAGCGCGTATGATGCTGTCGCGATGAGCACGAAGAACGCGACATACACTGCTACAGCGCGTCGTTGCATATTCGAGCAAACGAACAGCCGCCGTATAACGATTACTAAGAGAGACGCCACGACGGGGCGGTCGAGTTACGATTCGTGGCTATGCGTGCCGGCACCGATCGCCGTCGACGAAGCCGAATACGTCGAAGCGGGCGATTCGAACGGCTCGTCTGCGGTCGATTCACGAGCGAGTTCGAACGCGGCTCCCGACTGTGTGTAGACAACCGGCGTCGGCTGGCTCCGGTTGAGCGTGTAGCCCAGCGGCAGCGTTCGTTCGGCATCAGTCGGCGAAACTGCAAAGGATGCAGGAACGGTGAGCGTGGCACTGCTGGCCGACGACAGCTCGAGTGGCTCGGAAAGATGGTACCGCTCGGTTCGGGTGTCGGTGATCGTCGCATCAGTCAGGTCGACCGAATCAAGCCCGTTGTTTCGGACGACGAGTTCGAGTACCTCGTCGTCCGAGTCGACCGAAAGAATCGAGAGATCCGAGCGCAGCTCCAACACCGACGCATATCGGTTGTAGACGACGACCGTCGAAACCAGCCAGACAAGCGCGCCCAGACCGATCGTCGAGAGCACTTCGACACCCAACAGCCAGAGACCGGTGGCGACGCCAGCCGCCAACAAAAAGCCGAACAGCGCCGCAATGCTCCGGGTTTCGAGATGTCGAAGCGCCGCATACCGCCTTCGGACGGCACCCGAGTCGGCGTCGGTCGACGCCAGCGGAGCCGACGGGCGGCGGCCCAACAGCCAGTAGGTCGACAGCGGCCACGTACACACCATCACCGCGGCGATAACGAAGCGTGGATAGCTATAGTACACCACTGCGGCAGCCGCGAGCCCGCCGACCACAAGCATCCACCAGAGCCCGAACAGCACGGCTTGGGTCCGGCGAGCCAGCCGACGCCAGCGATCACGAAGCGGGTTGCCGATCCATTCGGCGAACAGCTCTCTGAGCGTTTCGAGGTTCCGGACGAGGAGACGACCCACCAGCCCAAGGGCGAAACACAGCACGAACGTTTGGAAAAAGACGGCCACGGTCGGCGGAACCGCCAACTGACCCGGAAGCACAGAAAGGCGGGTCGGGTTGCCGGCCGCACCGACGACCGCGGTAAACACGGCGGCGACGGCGACCGACAGAATCGTGAGCCGGAAGTAGCGTTTGGCGTATTTTTCGCCCGTTTTTCGCAGGCCGCTGATCGACATTAGGGTGCTTGGGCGCGTTATCGTACTTAAATTGCTGGCCGTCGACGGCCGTAACCCTTTCAGCGAGAACGCAGAACCACCGGTATGGCCGCCTACACTGCGATCGCCGAGGTAAGCCAGACGCTTCTCGGGGTGTTGAGCGATGCGATCGAACAGCGAGACGATATCGTCTCGTTGGACCCCGACAACATCGCGCTCGTCGACCCCGACAAGGTGAGCGTCGACGACGGGACGCGGCTGTCGCTGTCGCTGTACCATCTCGAAGAAAACGCCTCGATGAAAAACAGCCAGCCGCGCCAGCCGACCGACCCAAACGTCAAGGAAGGTGCGCCGCTCGGCGTTGATCTGTACTATTTGGTGACGGCACATCCAGCCAGCGGCGACGAGTCGACGGTCCAGACGCTCGAACAACAGCGGGTGTTGGGGCTTGCACTCCAGACGTTCCACGACAACGCCATTTTGCGCGACGAACAGCTCCGCGAGGAGTTGCGAGCCGACGGCCCGCTTACTGTCTCGCTGGTCAACAGTTCGCGCAGCGAGCGAACGAACCGGTGGTCGACGGCTCCCGAGACCGCGTTCCAACCGTCGGTGCTCTACCATGTCAGTTCGGCACTCATCGACTCCCGAGAGCGCGAACCGCTCTCTCCCGTCACCGAACGCGAGACGGCCGTCGACCGCCGTCCCGAATGACGCTGCCGAGAGTTTAAGTACGATCACCGGACCACCGACTGTAACGAATGGCTCGGATGACCCGCTCGCGGTCAGGGCTACCGCCGTGGAGCCACCAACGGACGGGTGACAGCTCGTGATCGACCAACAGACGCCAACCGTAGAGCGTCGAGTGCGGTCGATCACGGTCAGCGAGCCAAGCGACGACCGCGAGACCACGACCAGCCGGGCACGACAACCGATCCGGCAGCTTTCCGAGCAGTCAGCAAGTCGCAGCCAGCCATCGAACGATCGGATCAACAGGTTCGGTGGGTTGTTGGGATTCGGTGTGTTACATCGCCACAGCCCTGCGCGCTTGTTGTATCGGACGTTCGGCGACCAGCCAGTCGGCGACCCCGCTGTCGACGCACTGCCCGAACAACCGCCGGGATCTGACGGTCGGATCGCCGCCGTCGAGCGGGCCGCAAGCGCGCGAACGACAATTTCGCCGGAAGTCACGCAGACCGACAGACAAACACAGCCAGCGTCGACGGGGCACACCCAGGCGGCGTCGACACTGACTGCGCTACATGACGAGGACTCTACTGCGGCGTCCGAACAGCGTGCGACCCGTAACAGCCAGCCGACAGCCGTCGACCAGTCGAATCAG
>CAZOOU010000043.1:2440-4483 GCA_964581495.1 uncultured Haloferacaceae archaeon | reverse complement strand
TCAATCAACTCGATCGACACGGTCGACGCTTGAGACGCAGGCGAGCCCTCTCGCAGCATCTCGACGACAACGGGTGGTCGACACAGATCGCCGGCCGGCGAGCAAGCATCGGACGGAGTCGAGCGATGGCCACCGACAGCAGCCACCAGCCGCCGAATCCACCGCCAACCCCACACACGAACTGCAGATCAGCGACCCAACTCGGCTCGGAAGCGCGTCGACAACGAGACCGAACACCGCCCGCGCGCCGAACGCGACACCACTGCGATTGCCACAGGTGGGTAGGCCACCGGAGAGCATTACACGAGTCGGCGCGGTCGAAACGGCGAGCCGAACAGCCGAAAGAGGACGGAATCAGCAACCACCCGCCGAAACGTCGTTCCTGTATCCGACCACGGCGGTCAGCCGAGCCGACCCAACTGGTAATAAAACACAGAGCGGCGAGACAACGAGAGACAGTCGACCGAGCAGGGAGTCGGAGCCAGTCACGCCCGCGAGGGGGCGTGGGGCAGTCAACGGCGTCGAGGGTTCACCGGCAACGGCGTCGACGGTTCAGCGTCACCCACTGCACAGCCACCAGCCATCGCACAGCGACCAACCGCCGTATGCCCGGCAGCCATCAGCCACTACTCCCGGCTCACTCTCCGAACCCCCCGTCGAACCACACATAGAACCACCGCAGGCCGACAATCATCCAGAAGGACTGACAGACAAGACGAAGTCGCGGCCAGCACGCAGCAGCCGGAGCCAGCACGCTGAGCTGTCGCCGGTGTATTCGTTCAGCCGAACCACCGATACGACGGCCCACAGTGAGAGGGCCGCCACACATCGTACTCCGGGTGAGTCGACTGAATCCAGAGGTCGACCTGCCAGTGACCGACCTGCCAGTGACCGACCAACCAATGACCGACCTGCCAGCACTGGATGGACACCCAAGAGACCCACTGACAACACTCGACGACAGTACTCGGCGACGGGCGACACACTGCGATCAGCACCCAGAGAGTCCACACCACCGGCGGCTACGCAGACGGCGGCCAGCGCTCAGGCCAGCCGACCAACACAAAGCCCTGGGGTTCAGACCAGTCGACCGACACCGACCAAGAGGAGGACGACCAGCGGACAATCGGCTGTGTCGACCATCCCCTCGTGGCCGTCCCGACGGCAAGCGGGCCGACCAACCCGCATACAACGGCTGACAGACAGCCAGCGACTGGACGGGCCAGCGTCGACGAGTGATAGACACGCAGTACGGATAGAAACGGGGGCAACGCCCACACAGACGACGGTATCACCGACACACCCACGACCGACGACAGCAGCCACCAGGCAGTCGACAGCAGCCAACGGACGGCCGATAGCCGACGAACAGCCGGACATCGGTGGCATCAGTCCACCACGTCCTGCGACGAGCCGGACATCGACAGGCAGGTCGAGTCGAATAGGGGCGGCAACAGCTCGCGTGTCGACTGCGTGGCCGTATCGAACGCAACCGCAACGGTCGCAGTCCAAACGCCCGACGACGCAAGGCCGCTCCCTGCAATCTCGACCAGTTCGAGACGCTGGAGCCCACAGGGAACTGACCCACGAGCACCAACCACAGACGACTGACGGCCCACAAGCAGCTGGTTTCGAACAGTCGACTCGGACGACGCCGAGTAGGGATTTGCCCACTGCGACTACGAACCGGCCAACTCGGCGATCGGTATCGCTCAGGCCGTCGAGCACAGCCGAATACAGCCAGGACGGCCGACAGACCGGCGGTCGAATCAACCGACTCCAGTCGACTGCTGGGAGAAGCGAACACCCGAGTTCGGCGTGGCCGACATCCACACAACGTGGCAATCGACGGTTAAGTCGACGGCCGGAACGAGGTGCAGGAACAACCGCAGGTCGAACGAGCCAGCCACGCAGAGAGCTGGCGACGGTCAGGTCCCGTGCAGGCTCGGCTCCTCACGGCGGGGTGTGGCCGGAGGTCAGCGTCGATGGGGCGACAGCACCAGCCGAACTGTCGGTACAGGCCGAACCGCCAGCGCAGGCCGA
>CAZOOU010000043.1:0-2340 GCA_964581495.1 uncultured Haloferacaceae archaeon | reverse complement strand
GGGCGACAGCACCAGCCGAACTGTCGGTACAGGCCGAACCGCCAGCGCAGGCCGAACCGTCAACGAAGGCTGAACCACCGACACAAGACCAGCGTGTAGCTGCTGACGAACCCGGGACGAGAGACAGTCGACCGATAGCTCACCAACCACTCGGGGCGCTCGGAACGGCCGGCTTCCAGCCCACCGCTGGAGTTCAAAATTCGGAGGCACCCAGCAGCAACAGCGGACGCACGGTCGACTCGGCGTCTACCGACTCATCGATGAAACAAGGATCCGAATCGAAAACGGTCCACCGACCGCCAGGCGAAATCCGCGAGCAAACACAGCCGGCGGCAGCTGACAGCTGGCCGACCCACCAGGTGTCGACGGCCGACCAGTCATCGACCACGCAGTCGACGAGACGCCGACCATCGGACCCAACGGCCACCCAGGCGGCGATGCCACGACCGACGGCTGGGCGGCAGTCTGCGCCGTCTCCCCTGTCGACAGTCGGAAAAGCCAGCTCTCAACGTGAGCAGCCGACAAGCCGGCGGGCAGATCCAGCAAGCACGAAGGGGGTGAGGGTCACCACACCCAGCGTGACAGCCCCGACGGCCGCAGGTCAGGAGAATGAGGAGAGGATCAAGACAACCGAGAGGGACAGTAACACCCCAACCGCTGCATCCGGATCCACAACGCGAATACAGCGGTTGAGGAACTGGACAGCCGACACAGCCAGTGGGTTCGGTTCGTCCGACGCACAGCGAGCCGTCGATCGCTCGACTAGCCAGCCGGCCAGTCAGTCGGCGTCGACACGACAACCGACAAAGCTGGTCGCTCGCAGCCAACCGGTAGACACAGCCACCAATCAAGCGAGCGAGCGATCACGGTCGGAACACGGCCGCGCCGAAAGGGGCGAACCGGCAGAGCAGGCGAACGGGCGAACAACTACAGCAACAGGGCCCGCCCGGCTTCTTCGCACGACGTCGACGCCGGACCAGTCGGGCCAAGAACCGATCCAAGAGCCACGGCAGTCCGGTTCGGACCAGCCGCAAGCCGAAGCCAAAACACCCAACAGCGATGACGTGGCCACTGATCTGGTCACCGAGTTCGAGCGAACCCGACGCCAAACAGAAACGTTCGGCCAACGGCCCACGTTGACGACGGCGTCGATCGGTCGACGCACGGCTGCTGTCGAGAACAACCAGAGGGACGGCGGGATGAACAACCAGCCCGAACCGGGGCGTCTAACCACGAGTAGTCCAACTGCGACAGGTCCGACCGCAACTGGTTCGACCGCGAGTGGTCCGACCCGGCCATCGAGTGGCTCTGGGCAAGCGGGTGGTCGCACACCATCAGCGACCGAGGGCGACGATTCGTCGACTGCAAGTCGCCAGACGGCTGCCGGACAATCCCAGACCCCGACCGGCCGTCGGCCGCGGCTGACACACGAACAGCGACGAGTGGGGTCACCCAGAACAAGCGAATCGTCGGGCGAAAGCGCGCCGAAAGCGTCGACGGGCAAGCGGGACCGAACGACAGGGAGCAAAAAGAGGGCCACGGAGTCGTCGGGCCAGTCGACCGACGATCCGTTCGGAGCCGTCGAACGGGCCGACAGCCAGCCCGCCAATGGGCAGCCACAGGGTGCCAGTGGGTTCGGCCAGCAGGGCAACCGCCGGCGGCGGCCGAGAGACGGCTCTCAAACCGAACGGACGAGCCACCGACAGGACACCCAGCTGTCGGCGTCCGAGGGGTCGTTATCGTACGACGCCGACGTCGACCGGCTGGTCGAGACGCTGTATCGCCGACTCGAACGAAAACTGCGGATCGAACGCGAACGGAGAGGACGATAAATGCCAGCAACCCAGAGCGGAAAACTCGAGAAAGCACAGATCATAATCCTCAACGGTAACAACGAGGGCGAAACAATCGACTGCAAGTTCAACCCGTCGGCGTACACGGTTTCGAAAAGCGTCAACTACGGCGAGCTAAAGGCGACGGGCTCTGGAGCCTCGATTATGCAGTTCGTCGACGGCAACGCCGAGACGCTGTCGATGGAGCTGTTTTTCGATACCACAGACGAGCTCGACGGCTCTGATCCCGACAAAGCAGCCGTCGACGTCCGCAAGCAGTATACGAATCTCATCGATTCGCTGCTCGCGGTCGACGGCGAGCTGCACGCACCGCCCGTCTGCCGGTTCGTCTGGGGCGACGGCATCGACTTTACCGCGCTGGTCGAACACGCCGAAAAGCGGTTTACCAAGTTTTTGCCCAGCGGTGTGCCGATCCGTGCGCGTGTGTCCATTCAGTTTACCGAGTACAAAACCGCCGACTACCACAAATCCGAGGTCTCGCCCGAGT
>CAZOOU010000042.1:0-9382 GCA_964581495.1 uncultured Haloferacaceae archaeon | reverse complement strand
CGAAGGACGTCTACGACGATTACACCGAGGAGAACAACGTCTATCTGCCCGCCGAGTGGCTGGCCGACGAGGGCATCGACCAAGAAGCAATCGTCGACCCCGAAAACCGCGAGGAGGCTGCCGAAGTCGTCAGCCGAACCGCCAGCCATGCCCAGTCGTTTTTAACCGACGCCGAGGGGTATCTGAAGGCGATGCCGCTCCGACACGGCAACACGATGGCCGCGTGGGGAGTTCCCTTCCTACTTGCGGTCGGTACGTTGCGCGAGCTCACTGCTCGACCGGAGGACGCACTGACCGAACGCGGCGTGAAAATTTCCCGCCAAGAGGTCTTTGCGGTGATGGATGCGATGCGAACCGGCGGCAAGGACTCGCTGAGCGAACTCCGAGAGACGATTTCGCGACAACCCTACCACAGGGTTGTCAAAAACGCCGACTGACTCCGTCGAGCAGGTCCCGTCAGGGCTGGCGAACACCCATCTGTAGATCCGCGCGCTTTTATTTGTGGTGACAGAACCCAACGGTATGAGTTTCGACAAAGACGACCAGGCCGTGCTGCACGACAAACACAGCGAGTACGACGGCGAAACCGGCACGATCACCCAGGTCATCGAGAACATGTTCGGTGACGCAACGTATACGATCAGCTTCGATGAGGGCCAAGAAACTGGCGTTCCCGAAGACGATCTCGAAGCCGTCGACGGCGACGCCGACGAAGAGTAACGAACAGCTACCGCCGCGAGCCGAGTGCTTTTTCCCTCCAGTCGCCAAGAAGCGACCAATGCCGAGAGTACCGTTTCATTATATCGATCTTCGGACCTTCTGTTATGCGACCGAGGACGAAAAGCGGGTCGAAGACGCCCTGCGCGCCTTTCTGCCCGACGAGTTCGAACTCGACCGCATGGAAAACACCGGCCACCACGGCGACCGGATCGTGGTGCTTTCGGCGCGCGTCGAAACCGCCGACGAGATGCGGCACATCCTGGATCGGCTGGCCGAACTCGACGAGATCGACCGGATTCTCGACGAACTCGACGAGCGCGTCGACGACAACTGCTCGTTTTTCCTCCGGCTCGACAAACAGGCCGCATTTAAAAATGAGGTCGACCTGGGTGCGGGAATCACCCTGCGGGCCAAAGTCGAAGCCTATCCCGCCAAACACGAGGCGGCAGTCGAAAACGCGCGGGAAGCCATCGAACAGTCCTGTTCGTAGCCGCGGCTACTCGTCGTCGACCCACTTGATCGAACAGCCGCGGGAGGGCAGATCATCGTGGTCAACCGACTCGCCGGCCAACACTGATTCGATAGCCTCGCGGGCGTAGAACTCAGTTGGCTCGCTTTCCGGATCTAAGGCGTCATCGAGTCGACCGTGGTACGCGAGGGTCCACTCGTCGTCCTCGCGCGCAAAGAGGAACGGATCGGGCGTACAGACCGCGCCGTACGCGCGGGCGACCGCCTGTGTTTCGTCGTACAGATACGCATCGTAGTCGATGGTGCCGTCGTCGACGAGTTCGACCATGCTCTCGAAGTCGTCGTCGGGGTACTCCGGGTTCGCATTGGGGTTGATACCAACAACTGCGGCGTCGTCGAACTCTGCTGCGAGTTCGTTGAGGAAGTCGAATTTGGCCTTCGCGTACGGGCAGTGGTTACAGGTAAAGACGAGAAGTAGGGCGTCGTTGTCCGCAAAGGAATCGAGACTGTACTGCTGGTCGTCGACGCCGCGAAGCTCGAAGTCGGGTGCTGCGTCGCCACGACTCAGCTCGGAGTCTGACTCTTTGAGTACCATACCGCACGTTGGCACTCGGCGAGCAAATGGATTTGGGATTGTCGACGCAGTGCGGTCGTCGTCCAGGGGGGTCGACAGCGAGTCGCCATCGAACCATTAGAGCTTGGTTTGACTGGCTACGTGCGAAAATCGAGAAATCAAGAAACCAGCGATATCAGGACGAAAAGCGAGCCAACCGACCCCAACGTCGAGGCGAACACGTTGAGCGAGGCGAACTCGCTGTCGCCGCCGAGTTCGGTCGCAAACACATAGGTCGAAACTGCCGTCGGCGTCCCCAGCATCACAACGGCCGCGGTGAACGTTGCAGCACCAACACCGAGTGCCGAAAAGCCGATCCACGCCAAAGCGGGCATCACGACGAGTTTCAAGCCGACGATCGAGCCGGTCGCCTCCCAATCTATCGACGGCCCGTCGACCCGGAGCGTCGCACCGACACAGAGCAGCGCCAGCGGGAGGGCGAGCGCGGCCAGGATATCAAGCCCGATGACAACCGTCGGGTCGACGCCGATACCGAGCGAGCCGAACGCGATGCCGGCAAGCAGCGCGATCAACACCGGGTTTGTCGCCAGCGCGGCCAGCTGGGCTCGCAGGTGGGTCTCGACGCCGGTGATCATCACCAGCAGTAGCACGGTAATCGGCACCTGTGTGAGCGAGCCGATGCCGAGCACGACGCTGGCAATCGCGGTCACCTCGGCGTCGAACGTCGCGGCAACCAGCGGCAATCCGAGATAGCCCAGATTCGAGTGATAGGATTGGACCATCGCCACGCTTCGGCGGGCCGGGACGTCTCGGCGAGCGTTGACTACCCAGGCGAGCGCTGCTGTCGCCAACAGCACCCCAACCACACCGACAAACAGCGCGGGCGTCAACAGCGAGGCGATATCTTGGTCGTACGTTGCGGTAAAAACCAGCGCTGGCAGCGCGCCGTAGTAGGCGACGGTGTTGAGCGTCGACGTTCGAGCCTGATCCAGGAGGCCGCTCTGTCGGAGTCCGGTCCCCACGAGCAACAACACGAGCAGCCCGAAGAGGCGGACGAACACGTCCATACGATACCTGGGTCGACGGCCCGTTTGACCGTCTCGGTTCGGCAGGTGTGTGTGTCGAGATAGCAGTCGACGATACACTAATGCTTTGAGGTAATATTCTAATTCAAAAGTATTATCTTCGGGTATCCACTACGATCAGATATCCATGAGCGTCCACGAGCAGCCAACGCAAACTGAAGCGACAACAGACGACGATCGCTGGGAGCCGGTCCGCGAACTACCACCGAGTGCAAAGCTCGTCGCGAAGGTGCTCGACGATCACGAAACACTCACTCAGAGCGAACTCGCCGACAAGACGCTGTTGTCGACCCGGACTGTTCGCGGCGCGGTCAGCCGCCTCGAAGACGTCGGCGTGGTCGACTCACGAGTGTCGTTTACCGATGCCAGAAAACAGCTGTACCGACTCACAATTTAGTCGCGGGCTATTCAGATCCTGCTTACTCGACCGTCACGAGATACACCGCAACCACTGCCAGACAGATGCCGGCGAGCTTTCGAGCCGTGAGTGACTCGCCGAGAAACGCGATTCCGAGCACGGAACTGGTGATCAAAAACAGCCCGAAGACGGGCGTGACAACGCTGACCGGACCCAGCGCGAGCGCACGATAGTAGGCAAGAATGCCGATTGCCAGAAACACGCCCGCCGCAAGCGCGTACGGTAGCTTTGAGCTGCCCAGATGCGGAGTTACCCGTTGGCCAGTGACGCCGACAACTGCCAGTGCTGCCACGATGAGAATCGAATTCGAGATCACCGTCGCCACATCGCTTGGAATCGCCTCCGAGCCGGTTGTCGCCACCCGCATCAACACAGGCACGATCGTATAGGCCACCAACGCGAGAATCGCCCACGGCAGATAGTTCATACCGACCGTACCAACCGTTGGAACGTAGCTGTTCTGACCCGCCAGTCGACGATGGTATCGGCCACCAGTGTATAACGTACCAATAAAAGGCGAGCGTGACCAGGCGGTCGACGCTCAAACCGTTTGGAGATGTTCGTCACGGAGTTCGTCGTCGGTCAGCTCCTGGTCGTGGACTGTTTTCATGTGGGATTTGGCGAGCTCGACGGCCTCGGATTCGTCTTCCGACTGGATGATAAATCGGCAGTCGGCCGCCGCGGATTCACAGTCGAGTTTGTGTGCTGTTGTCATTGTTCGTGCTCGGATCAGTGGGGTGTTCGTCGTGTGTCTGCGTTTAGGTAGGAGGCGACTTCCGTCGGGTAGCCGTCGACTGTTTTTGTTAGTGGTCGTCGGCTTCTGCGCCCTCTTGGAGATGGTCGGCGATCTGTGCGACTTCGTCTTTGAACTGGTCGACGTCGTAGTCTTGGGCCTGGATGATCGCGCTGTACCGGGGGGTGTAGCTCGCCAGAAACGCGACCTCTGCGAGTTCTTCGTGGGTTGCGCCATGGAGCTGTGCCGCGCCTTTGTGGAAATGTCGGCAGTATTCGCAGCCGATGGCGGCAGCCACCGCCAGCCCAACCAACTCGCGGTTTTTTGGCTCGATCTCAGTCGCACCGAACATGAACCGCTTCATGTTTGGCCACTCGTTGATCAGATCCTGTTCGGGCAGTGCTTCCAGATAGCCCGGAACCAGCCCGAAGGTGTCTTCGATCTCGGTCACCGTGTCGTCATACGTGTTCGTATCGGATGTCATCGGGGGACTCCTCGTGTCGTGGTCTCCAACCGATACCACTTCCGCAGGTCGAGATGCTTGTTACCAAGCACCATGTGGGAGTTCCACAGTACACTACTTAGCTGTTTTTCGCGGATGGTCGAAGCTTTGCAACGGTTATCAGCCAAACGCTCGCGTTTCAGCGACACCTCGTGGTGAGACGACATCTCCCTGTCGCAAATCATATGCAGACGGAACAGACACACTCTGTATGGACGCCAAACGCGAACTGCTCGCGCTGCTGTCGACCGACGCCCGGGAGTCGACCGAGGATATCGCCCGCCAGCTCGGAATCGACGCCGAGCGCGTCGACGAGCTGCTCGACGAACTCGAAGCCGAGGGCACTGTCAAAGGGTATCAGGCAGTCGTCGACTGGGACAACACCGACGACCAGCGCGTGGCGGCCTTTGTCGAACTCAACGTCGAACTCGACCGCGAGACGGGCTACGAAGAGATTGCCGACCGGATCGCCCGCTTTTCAGAGGTCGAGTCGCTGCGGCTCGTCTCGGGCGATTACGATTTCGCCATCGAAGTTACCGGCGAGTCGATGCAGGACGTCTCGCGGTTTATTTCGAATCAGATCGCACCCATCCCCGAGATCACACAGACGGTTACCCACTTCATCATGGAGACCTACAAAGAGGCGGGTATCGACTTCGGGGATCGGGACGGTGACGACAGGCTCTCGGTTTCGCCATGACGCTCCAGCCAAACGACCGTGTCGCGAGCGTTCCCGAGTCAGGAATCCGGAAGTTCTTCGAGCTGGCCGAAGAGCGCGATGACGTGATCTCGCTGGGGGTTGGAGAGCCTGACTTTTCGGCACCGTGGGCAGCCCGGACGGCGGCGATCCACTCGCTGGAGGCGGGCAAAACGTCCTACACCTCTAACCGTGGTATGGCCGACCTACGCGAGTTAATCGCAGACTATAGCCAGCAGTGGGGGCTAGGGTACGATCCTGACTCCGAGATTCTGGTGACTACTGGCGCGAGCGAAGCCGTCGACCTCGCGCTCAGAACGTTCGTCTCGCCGGGCGATACGGTCGCACTCCACAAGCCAAACTACATCTCCTATGAGCCGGGAATTCGGTTTGCTGGCGGCGAGCCACTCGGCGTGCCGACGAGCGCGACCAACGATTTCGTGTTGACACCCGACGCACTCGCCGATGCGGGCGCGGCGGATGCTGACGTCTTGGTGTTGTGTTACCCCAACAACCCAACCGGCGCGGTGATGTCGGCCTCGGAGATTCGGGCTGTCGCCGACTTCTGTGTCGACAACGATATCGACGTGATTGCCGACGAGATCTATGCGGCGCTTACCTACGAGGGCGAGCATACCTCGATTGCGACGATGCCCGGCATGCGCGAGCGCACGATCGTCATCAACGGCTTTTCGAAAGCCTATGCGATGACGGGCCTGCGGCTCGGCTACGCGCTGGGTCCCGCCGACGCGGTCGACTCGATGAACCGTGTACATCAGTACACGATGCTGTCGGCACCGACGACCGCCCAGTATGCGGCCATCGAGGCCCTGCGGAGCTGTGGAGACGCCGTCGAAGAGATGACGACCGCGTACAATCGTCGACGGCGGTTTGTGCTCTCGCGGTTCGATGAGATGGGGATCGACTGCTTTACAGCGCGCGGTGCGTTTTATGCGTTCCCTGAGTGTGGCGGCGACGACGAAGCGTTCGCCGAAGCACTGCTCGAACAAGAAGGCGTTGCGGCCGTCCCTGGCCGGGTGTTCGGTGCGGGCGGTGAGGGCCATCTTCGGGTCTCGTACGCGACCGGAATGCGAGAACTCAAGACCGCACTGAACCGAATTGAAGCCTTCTACGAAGGCTGGTAGGCCTTCGCCCGACGGTACTTATTTGGCTGCCGGGCATCTGTGCTCGGCTGATATATGTTGACAGAGTATCTCTGTACCAATGGTTGTAGTCGGTTCGGTCGGCATCTGAAACCGCTCGTCGACTGTCTTCTGTTTGCAGATCTACAGTCTCTGTTCGCAGATTTACATCTGTAGCAACAATCGCTGGTAGGCAGTCACTACGTGTTCGAAAAACAGAATAATCACGACACGCAATCAGCAGGGAGCCGTACCGTTCAGAACTCGAAGGCTTCGTCGTCGTCGGATTCTAGGTCGAAATCCTGGTCTTCATCCGGCGTGTCGAACGCCTCATAGAAGCCGACGAACTCATCGTGGTCATCGAACGAGCCGAGCGTTTCGTCGAGCTCTTCGCGGAGTTCTTCGAGCCGGTCGGTGAGCTCTTGGTACTCCTCGTTGTCTTCGAGCGACGATCGGCCCTTTTCGGACTCCAAGAGGGCTTTTTTCGACGCCAGCGAGTAGAGCTCTTGGACGCCCTCGTCGTAGGAGCTTCTCGAAAGCAGGTCCTCGACGGTGTCTTTGAGCGTATCCCGAGTGACTGGCTTGACGAGATAGGTATCGAACCCCATCTCGATAATGTCGAAGTCGGGTTCGACCGCTGTCACCATCGAGACCGGACAGTCGACACCCTTCTCTCGGGCGGCATCCAGCACTTCGTCGCCAGAGAGACCTGGCATTCGGCGGTCCAACAGCATCACGGAGATCTCATCGTCAAGCTGCTCGAGTGCCTCTTCGCCGCCGTAGGCGGTTCGTACCCGGTAATCGGCTTTCAGCCACGTGGCATACAAGTCTGCTAAGTCTGGTTCGTCCTCAACGACGAGGATGAGTGGGCGATCGTCGTTCATGGCTCCCTAGATCCCTCAACGGTCACAGTACGCTTGTGGTATGCGGGGACATATGAAAATACCCCTTTGATTCTCACAGTGAGCGATTTGGAGGGCAGTTGATTTGTAGGTAACATATATGAGAGCAGATGCTGTGCTATATGTTCACAGTCAATTATCGATTATAAATATTCTGATTGAGGAACATTCGGGACGACTAGCTGACAGTAGTCGACGACTACTCGGGGCTGTAGTTCGGTGCCTCGTCAGTGATCATCACGTCGTGTGGATGGCCCTCGGTCTGGCCGGCCGACGAGACACGGACGAACTCGGCGCGCTCTTTGAAGCCGGACAGTGTTTCCGAGCCAACGTACCCCATTCCTGACTGCATTCCGCCGACGAGCTGGTGGAGCTCGGAGGCAAGCGTTCCCTTGTAGGGGGTTGCGGCCTCGACACCTTCGGGGACGAACTCTTCGCCCTCGTCGGCATCCTTGAGATACCGGTCGCCGCCGCCGGACTTCATCGCGCCGACGCTGCCCATGCCGCGGTACTGTTTGTACTTTTTGCCGTTCATCGTGATCACACGGCCGGGGGCCTCCTCGGTGCCGGCAAAGTATGATCCAAGCATGACTGCGTCCGCCCCAGCGGCGACGGCTTTGATTGCATCGCCGGAGTACCGAATCCCACCGTCGGCGATCACTGGAATGTCTTCGGGACCGGCGACGTCGGCGACTTCGGCGATAGCGGTGATCTGTGGCATGCCTGCGCCGGTGACGACGCGCGTCGTACAGATCGAGCCCGGTCCGATACCGACTTTGATCCCGTCGGCGAAGTCGACGACCTCGCGGGCGGCCTCGCTGGTACCGACGTTGCCGACGACGACGTCAGCGTCGACGAGCTCGCTGATCTCGCGGGCCGAGTCGATGACGTTGAGATTGTGCGCGTGCGCGCAGTCGATAAATAACACGTCCGCGCCGGCTTCGTCGGCGGCGGTCGCGCGGTCTTTCTCGAACGGGCCGACGGCGACGCCACAGACGAGTCGACCCTCGTCGTCGCGGGCGGCCTCTTGGTGTTCGCGTCGCTGGAGGACACCCTGCATGGTGATGAGGCCGACGAGTCGGTTCTCGTCGTCGACGATGGGGACGCGCTCGATTTTGTAGTCGTACATGAGTTCGAGTGCCTCGCGGGCCTCGACGCTCTCGCTGGCGGTGATGACCTCGTCGGTCATCGCCTCTTCGACGCTGTCGGTGTCGCCGACTTCGAGGAAGGGTCGGATATCAGTCCCCGAAATAATGCCGAGTACGGTGTCGTTGTCGTCGACGACCGGCGCGCCCGAGACACCCTCGCGGCTCATCATGCGGTCGACCTCGCTGATCGTCTGCTGTGGGCTGGCGGTGACGACGTTGTCCCGCCGGATCATCAGCTCGTCGGCGCGTTTGACGCGCTTGATTTCGGCGACGGTTTCGTCGATATCCATGTTCCGGTGAAGCACACCCATCCCACCCTCGCGGGCCATCCCGATTGCGGTGTCGCTTTCGGTGACGGTGTCCATCGCTGCCGAGAGAATCGGGATCGTGAGCTCGACGTTCCGCGAGACGCGAGTCGAAAGATCGGCGTCGTCGGGCTCGATGCGGCTCTCCATCGGGCGGAGCAACACATCGTCGAACGTCAACGCCTCCGGTACCTGCAGCTTCTGAGAGAAAGAACCCTCTGAACTCTGGTTCGCCATATAAACCGTCTTCGCGGATTAGGCAAAAACGTTGCGAGTCAGCACGCCTGTGTGGACCTCACGCATGTAACTGCAGATACTATCCACCTTTGTGCAGGACGTATAACACATACAATCGTGTAAGATTGGTGGGTTCGAGATGTCACACCACACGATTTGTTCACCAATATCTATTTGTAACTCTGTTTTGTGCTAAAATGTCGCGGTAGTGTGTTACTACCAGCCATAAATCAGCGGATAGAGTGTGCGTGTCTCGCATTCCCACACAATAGTTAAGCAGGTCGACCGCCTAATTGCAGTCATGTACTCCCAGTACACCACCGCATCGCGTACGGCCGGCATCGAGCAGCTATGCTCCGGCATTCGCTTTACATCGATGTGGAAGGCGGTATCCACACTGGGAGCCCTGTTTGGTGGGTTTAATCGCCACAACGTCGGCCGCGATGTCGAC
>CAZOOU010000041.1:0-9479 GCA_964581495.1 uncultured Haloferacaceae archaeon | reverse complement strand
TTCCGGCGGTCCTCGCTGGGTTGCTCGTCGGCGTCCGTACTCATTGGTACTGTATCGCCGGTGAGTCGGTAAGTATGCTTTGACTGGTCGGGTCCGTGTGAGCCGGCCCCGCGCGAGTGTTTCGACCCAGAGACCAGTCACTAGAGCGTACCTTTATAGTCGCGTCGCGGAACCACGACAGTATGGCACGGGTCTATGCGATCGCCAGCGCGAAAGGCGGCGTTGGCAAGACCACGACGACAGCGAATCTGGGGTCGACGCTCGCCGACACCGGAGCTGATGTCGTGGTCATCGACGGTGATATCGGAATGGCAAACCTCGGTGCGGCACTCGGCGTCAGTCCCGATGGGCCGACGCTCCACGACGTGCTCGCAGGCGAGGTCGAACCACAGCGAGCCGCCTACGAAGGACCGGCGGGACTGACGGTGATCCCCGGCGATACCTCCCTGGATTCGTTTGCGGCAGCCGACCCACAGCGACTCGACCGTGTCGTCGACGCCTTCGACGACGCCGATTTCATACTGATCGACGTGGGCGCGGGCGTCAGCCACGAAACGAGTATTCCGTTGTCGGTCTCCGATGCGGTCGTGCTTGTTTCGACGCCCGAACGCGACGCACTGGTCGACACCGAGAAAACCCGACAGTTGACCGAACGACTCGGCGGCGTTGTCGCCGGCGCGGTGATCACCCGGACCGACGAAGCAACCCCGATCGAGGAGGTCGTTAGTGGGACCCTAACGGCCAACGTGTTGACGACAATCCCCGACGACGAGGCCGTCCGCGAATCGGTTGCGGTCGGCGAGCCACTGATTAGTTATGCCCCACATAGTGAAGCCGCTGCGGGCTACCGTGAGCTCGCCAGACAGCTTACCGGTCGAACGCCAAACCCCCCCGAGCCATCACCGACAGAGCTGGCAGCCGAAACCCGCGACGCACTCGAAGCAAGCGACAGCCAGCTGTCCGACTCGCTTTCTGAAAGCGGTATTACTATCGATCAAAGCGACGAGCCACAACAGCCAGAACGCAGCGAGCCAACCGGCGAGGAACCAACACAACCCACCACAGGCGAGGATGCTGAGCCAAACGTCGTCAACCCGTTTGCGGCCAAACCCGACCCGGAGGACGGCGAGAACCACGACGCTCCGCAGGAAAAGCCAGCAAGCGAGCGGCCAGATCCGGAGGCCGAATCGAAGTGGGCCAACGCCGCAACCGGGACGGGCGTCGACGAGTCGACGACGCCGGAAACACCAGCTCCCGACGCCGAATCCGGCGAGTCAGTGCCTTCGGATGCGATCCCGTTCGGAAGCAGCGATACCGAGGACGAAGACACCGGAGAGACGACCGTGCTCGGAGACGCCATTGAGGCCGACAACCGAGCGGCTGGCGAGGACGCCGACTCGACAGCTGACGATTCGGCGGCTGACGAGCCCGACAACGCGGACGAACCACTGATTCCGGATGCAGAAGGCGGAGATTTCGACGACAGCGACGAGCCGCCGGAAGCCGAGATCTCGGTCGACGAGACCGACGATTCGGACGAGACCGACGATGAGAAACGCGGGTTTTTCAGTCGGCTGTTCGGCTGACCCGCCACAAGACGCGAGACGACACAAAACGGGGGCTTCTTGTAGGCCCCGAGTACAGTACCGATATGGCAGAAAACAGTTCAGTTCCGTTCTGGTGGATCGTCGTCTTCGTGCTGCTGGCGCTCGGAGCCGGCATCGGCTCGATCTATCTCGTCGGCGGCAGCCTCTTTACCTCACTCGCCGGTGTGGTAGTCTAACGCTTACATCGAGTCGGGAGCCTCGACACCGAGAACGCCCAGCGCGTTGGCAACGGTGTGTTTTGTCGCTCGGACAGCCGCAAGCCGAGCGGCGCGTGTCTCGGCGGTGTCGGCCGACAACACCGGACACGAACGATAAAAGCCGTTGAACGCCTCGGCGAGCTCTCGGGTGTAGGTCGCAATGCGGTGGGGTTCGAGGTCTTCGCCTGCCTGCTCGATCACCGCAGGGAAGCGCGCAAGGACATCGAGGAGTGTTCGTTCTTCAGGCGTCGACAGCAGCGAGGCATCGATATCGGCCGTCTCAGGATCCACGCCGGCCTCCTCCAGAATGCCACAACAGCGGGCGTGGACGTACTGGATGTACGGAGCCGATTGGGCCTCGAAGTTGAGTGCTTCGTCCCATTTGAACGTAATTCCCTTGGTGGGCTGTTTGGAGACGATATCGTAGCGTACTGCTCCGATCCCGACTTGGTGGGCGATGCGTTCGATATCCTCGTCGTCGAGTTCGTCGTCGCGGATCCGGTCTTCGAGCCGGTCTTCGACCTCCCCGCGGGCGCGGTCGATGGCTTCGTCGAGCAGGTCATCGAGCATGACGCCGGTCCCACGGCGGGTGCTCATTTTGCCCTCCGGGAGGTTGACATACGAGTAGATCACGTCATCGAGCCGTGAGGCGTCGTTGCCGAGGATTTCAAGCGTTGCCTGCAGCTGTTTGGCCTGCAGTTTGTGATCCTCGCCGAGCACCGTCACCGCGCGGTCGTAGTTGGCGAACTTCCACTCGTGGTGGGCCAGATCCCGTGTCGTATAGAGGCTGGTGCCGTCGGATCGGAGGAAAACGAGGTTTTTGTCGATGCCGAACTCGTCGAGTTCGAGCTGCCAGGCATCCTCCTCGTAGACGGCGTACTCGGTTTCCGTGAGGCGGTCGGCCAGCTCATCGGTCGACCCATCGATCATGAACCGGGTTTCCTTGACGAACTCATCGAACTCCGCCGGCAGGCGGGCGAGACACTCCTTCATGCCGCCGAGGACCTGGTCGACGACCTCGCTGACCCGTTCGTAGGTGTCGTCGTCGCCGGCTTCGAGCCCCTGAAGGATCTCGCTGATTTCAGCCTCAGCAGCCTCGACCGCTTCCTCGTCGGCCGATTCGAGGAAGGCGTTGCCTTTGCGGTAGTACCGAACCAGATCGTACTCTTTGCGAGCGCGAGCGGGTTCGCCCTCAAGGTCGCTCTCGTCGAATTTCTCGTAGGCCCAGGTGAACACCGCCATCTGTCGACCGGCGTCGTTGACGTAGTAGTGGCGGTCGACGTCGTAGCCCGCCATCTCGACGGCGTTGGCGACCGCATCGCCGAGAATCGGGTTGCGGGCCCGTCCGACGTGGACCGGCCCCGTCGGGTTTGCGCTGGTGTGTTCGACGACGACTGATTCATCGCGTGATTCAAGAGAGCCGTAGTCGTCGGCTTGGGCCGCGGTGAGTGTGTCGGCGGCGTAGGCCTCGGTGGTCCGGAAATTGAGGTACGGACCCTGGGTGTCGACCGCGCCGAGATACTCGGAGGATGTGGTCTCTATGGCGTCGGCCAGCTGCTGGGCGGCCTGTGGTGGCGCCACACCGAGCTCGCCGGCCAGCCGGAAGGCAACGCTTGAGGCAAGCGTCGCATCGAGGTCTTCAGGTGGCTCTTCGATACCAAGATCGCCCGTCGGCAGATCAAGCTCGTCAAGCGCGGCCGTCATGGCCGCTTCGACTTCCGAGCGGAACGCACGAAACATACCGCCCGGTTTCGGGCCACCGCTAAAGGACCTTCCGAAGCAGCCGGACAGCGTCGACAGGTGTCGACGAACCACCGTAGTGGCCGGATAACCACTGGTAGTTACCGACTACGGGCGTGAAATCGACGTGGTTTTCCGAGCTGCGAGTCAAGATGCAACGAATACGGTCCGGTCGGCCCGATGTGGTCTATAACGATTCTGAGAACCATCTCACATTCGGCATGCTTATGCGCCCGGCGACCCTCTTTTATCGTATGTCAGAACCGGCAGTGAGCACGCTCGCGGTCGACGAACTCCAGGCACTGAAGACCGTCGCGCTCGACGGTGGCCTCGGGGGGCCGGTCAAAGTCTCCTGTGCGACGCTGGGCCAACGGCTTGATGCGTCGACCCAGACGGCCTCACGACGGCTTCAAGAGCTCGAAGCCGCAGGACTGGTCGATCGCGAAATCGTCTCGGACGGCCAGTGGGTCTCGATCACCGACGACGGCGAACGCGTGCTGCGCGCCGAGTACGCCGACTACCGTCGACTGTTCGAGACCGACGCCGGATTGACGCTTTCTGGAACGGTTACCACCGGCATGGGCGAGGGCAAACACTACATTTCGCTGCCCGGCTACGAACGGCAGTTCGAGTCGAAGCTGGGGTACACGCCGTTCCCGGGCACGCTGAACCTCGAACTCGACGAGGCGAGTGTTCGGGCTCGCGGCGAACTCGCTGCGCAAGCATCGGTGCCAATCGACAGCTGGGAGGACGGCGACCGAACGTTCGGTGCGGCAACCTGCTATCCAGCCCGAATGACCGCCGAAAACAGGGAATACGAGCCGGTCCACGTGATCGTCCCGGATCGAACCCACCACGACGAAGCGAACATCGAAGTGATCGCCCCTGAGAACCTGCGCGAGCAGCTCGAAGTAGCTGACGACGACACCGTCTCAGTACAGATCGAGGAGGCCAAATGACCCAGTCTACCGACCAGCAGGCCGCCGTCGACGCAGCCATCGACGCGTTCGCCGAGGGCCAGCCGGTGTTGATCCACGATTTCGCCGACCGCGAAGGCGAGACGGATATCGTCTATCCAGCGCGGGCGGTCGACAGCGACGGGGTCGCCCGGCTGCGAAACGACGCCGGTGGGTTGGTCTGTGTCGCCCTTTCGGATCACGTGAGCGAGGCATTTGGGCTGCCGTTTTTGCAGGATGCCGTCGACCACCCTGCGGCGGGCGACCACACACTGGCGTACGATGAGCGATCCTCGTTTTCGCTGACGGTCAACCACCGAGAGACGTTTACGGGGATCACGGATGTCGACCGCGCGCTGACGATTTCGGAACTCGGCGCGGCCGCCGCCAGCGTCGACGACGGCACGTACGGCCAAACGGAGTTTGCAGCCGACTTCCGGTCGCCGGGCCACGTCCATCTGTTGCGGGCCGCACCCGAGCTGTTGGCTGATCGGGTTGGCCACACCGAGTTGGGCATCGCGCTGGCTGCGGCCGCCGACCAGCCGCCGGCAGTCGTCGTCTGTGAGATGCTCGACGACGAAACCGGCGGCGCGCGCTCGCCGGTCGACGCCGAGGCGTACGCCGAGCGGCATGGGCTGGTGTACGTCGAAGGCGAGGCACTGCTTGCGGGACTCACCGCCTAACATCACGATTCTTGCAAACTGTTAAGAACTGGTAGCCGAACCCTCAGAGTAGCAATGGCATCATTCGACGAGATGCGCGAGGCAGGCGATATCGAGACGATCTGGAAGAACGGCGAGTTCGTCGACTGGGATGAGGCGACCACACACGTGCTGACCCACGGGCTCCACTACGGGACGGGCGTCTTCGAGGGGGCGCGCGCCTACGACACCGAAAACGGAACGGCGATTTTCCGGTGGGACGAACACCTCGATCGGTTTTTTGCCTCCGGAAAACCCTACGAGATGGAGATCCCCTTCAGTAAGGAGGAACTAACCGAGGCCACACTCGACCTCTTAGACCAACAGGACCTCCAGAGCGCGTACATCCGGCCGATCGCCTACTTCGGCTACGGCAGTCTCGGAATCAGTCCGGAGGGCTGTCCAACTGACGTCGTGTTGGCCGCCTGGCCGTGGGGCGCGTATCTCGGCGAGGAAGCACTCGAAAACGGAATCGACGTCATGGTCTCGTCGTGGCGAAAATACTCGTCGAGTCAGATCCCGACGAACGCCAAAACAACGGGGCTGTACGTCAACAGCATGTTGGCCGGCGAGGAGGCCCGCCGCAACGGCTACAAAGAGGCAATCGTGCTCAACAAGGAGGGCCAAGTCGCCGAAGGCCCGGGCGAGAACCTCTTTTTGGTCCGTGACGGCGAGATATACACCCCCGGGCTCTCCCAGAGCATTCTCGATGGTATCACCCGCGATACGGTGATCACGCTCGCCCGTGAGATGGGGTACACCGTCCACGATCAGGCAACCATCTCCCGGGGCGAACTGCATACGGCCGACGAACTGTTTTTCACCGGTTCTGCGGCCGAAGTGACGCCGATCCGAAAGGTCGACAACGTCCAGATCGCCGACGGCACGCGCGGACCGATCACCGAAGAACTGCAGTCGGCCTTCTTCGATCTCGTCGAGCGCAAAACCGACGCCCACGACGACTGGTTTACCTACGTCTGAGCGGCCCAGGAGTCAATCGGCGTGTTGGTTCACCCGTCGCTGTCAGTATCAGTGTCCCTGCCATCGCTGTCAGTATCAGTGTCCCTGCCATCGCTGTCAGTATCAGTGTCCCTGCCATCGCTGTCAGTATCGGTACTAGTACTATCCGAATCAGAATCGCCATCGCTACCATTGAGGTTCGTGTCGAGACCACTCGTTGTGTCGGTCTCGAACGTCGCGTCCCGACTGGAACCGTGGTCGGTTCGGTGTTCGGTCGACTCGTCAGGGCTCGCTTCGGGTCCGGTCTCCACGCCGAGTATGTACAGCACGACCGGCGGACAGACGTAGGCGGCAATCGCAACGCCCGCAAACCGCGGGTCGATAAACACAAGCAGTCCAAAAATCGCGAGCGCTGCGGCTGCTGCAGTATGAATCGCCGAACGAGTATACCGTCGATAATACAGCCACAGTCCATGCACCCACTGTCGGACCCTCATACGATAGGTACGGCTGGCCAGGCCAAGAACACACAACCCACACGTTTTGATTGGTCGACGTAGTTGACTTCTTCATTCACTCCAGAAAGGTCACAATACACACATATATTGGGCGGGCACGGTGTAAGGTGTGCTTACTGAGCACAATCTCTCGCGTTGGCGCTCCGATACGTACTCAACGGCGCATCCAAAAACGCCACTCTCACGGTCAACACCATGAGTAAAGACTCCCTAACAGCTCTTGGACCGATTGTAGGAAATTCATAACAAAGCCAATGTACTTCCCGCGGCCTGTATGGAAACGTTCCAAAGCTTCCAGCAGTACGAATCCGAGGCACCGAAGCACGCCCAGCAACGAACGTGCGAAACCTGTGGCTCGTACGTTACCAAACAGTTCGTCCGGGTGTTTGGCGGCAACGATGGCTCAGTGTACGGCTGTATGAACTGTACAACAGGTCGAGATCTCCGAGAGGGCGGCGGGAGGGCACCAACACCAGTCGAACCGTCTCAGTCGTCGGTCGACGCCGACTGATCGCTGGCGGAGTCAGGCGAACTCGTCGTGACGGTTGTCCGGTTGTCGTCGCGTCGGGCCGGGTTTTCTTCTTCCTCGACGGGTATTTGATGGGCCGATTCAGCAAATCCAGCACTCAGTACACGGGTGAGCGCCTCTTCGACGGCCTCGCCGGTTTCTTCGACGCGGTCGGGATGGACCTCCATCACAAAGCCGGTGGTGATGTTTGGCGCGGTCGGCATAAACAGGACAATTCTGCCGTCCTGGGTCTCTTTCCCGGTTTTAAAAGCCGTCATCCGAATACCGTCCCAGACTTCGAGTCTGACCGGCTGCTGCAGATCGTCAGTTCCAGAGAGTGCAGTCTCGACTGCAAGCTTCGAGGCATTATAAACAACCCGCAACACCGGCACACGGTTGATCGTATCGTCGATCGTCGCCTCAAACACCCGACCGGCAGTCGTCCGCATCAGATAGCCGACTGCCAAGATGAGCGTCGTGATCAGCGCGAGCGCAACGAGAATCCGGGTTAGCGGAACGAGTTCTGGGGGGACCCCAAGCTGGGCAAACTCCAGATTACTGATCAGCGGCAGGCCGATAATACGGACATACAGCCAGTTGACGACGAAAAGAAGAATCCCGAGTGGAAGCAGCACTACGAGCCCACTGGCGATGTCGCGTTTCCACGTAGACATTCAGTCGATGTTCGTGGTGGAAGACCTTATACATTCGACAAACTGTACCGGAGCGACACTGAGTAGGCAGTGACTAACAGGGAATCCGAACAGTCGACTGGGTTACTGACCGTCGAGCGTGATCGTTTTGAGTTCGGTGATCCGCTCGTCAGCCAGTAGCTCTTCGAGCACGTCGTCGGGAACGTCGACGTCCAGATTGTAGACGGTGAGTGCCTCGCCGCCGATGGTTTCGCGGGCGTTGAACATGCCGGCGATGTTGATGTCGTTGTCGCCGAGCACCGAGCCGATGAGGCCGATGACGCCGGGTTTGTCCTTGTTGCGCGCGACGAGCATGTGGCCGTACGGGATCGCGTCGACGCGGTAGCCGTCGATGCGGACGATCCGGGGGTCGTCGCCCGCAAACAGGGTGCCCGAGACGGTCAGCTCTTCGTCGCCGTCGTGGACGGTAACCGTGACGAGGCTCTGGAAGTCCTCGGTCTGGCGGGTTTTCGATTCGGTGACTTCGATGCCGCGTTCTTCGGCGAGTCGTGGGGCGTTGACAGCGTTGACCTGCCATTCGAGCGGTTTGAACACGCCTTTGAGCGCGCTGGCGGTGACGAGATCGACCGACTCTTCGGCGATATCGCCCTCGTAGTGGACCTCGACCGACGAGATGCGCTCGCCGAGCAGCTGGGCGGCGACCTTGCCGGCGGTTTCGGCGAGTCCGAGATACGGTTCGATTCGTGGGAAGGCGGTCTCGTCGACCGAGGGTGCGTTGAGTGCGTTGAGAACGGGCTGGTCGTTGAGCGCGGCGACGACCTGATCGGCGGTGTCGACGGCGACGTTCTCTTGGGCAGCCTCCGTCGAAGCGCCGAGGTGCGGGGTGACGACAATCTCGTCGACATCGAGCAGTGGCGAATCGTCGCCAAGCGGCTCTTCGGCGAACACGTCGAGGGCCGCGCCGGCCATCGGGCCGTTTTCGACGGCGTCGGCGAGCGCTGCTTCGTCGACGATGCCACCGCGGGCACAGTTGATCAAAAAGCCGTCGTCGAGCAGGGCGAGTTCGTCTTCGCCGATCATGTTCTCGGTCTCCGGCAGGAGTGGGGTGTGGATCGTCACGAAGTCCGAGGCTTCGAGACAGTCGTCGAGATCGTCGATCAGTTCCGCGCCGAACTGGGCGGCGCGCTCTTCGGAGATGTAGGGATCGAAGACGACCAGATCCATGCCGAGGCTGTCGAGGCGTTTGGCGACCTCCTGGCCGACGCGGCCGAGGCCGATAATGCCGAGGGTTTTGTTGTTGACTTCGTAGCCGAGATAGTCGGATTTGGCCCACTCGCCGTCGGTGAGTTTGGCGTGAGCCTGTGGAATCCAGCGGGCGGCCGCGAACGCCATCGCGACGGTGTGTTCGGCGGCTGCGCGAACGTTGCCCTCGGGTGCGTTGGCGACAATGACGCCGTGGTCGGTGGCGGCTTCGATGTCGATGTTGTCGACGCCGATTCCGGCCCGGCCGACGATGACGAGCTCCTCGGCGGCCTCGAAGACGGCCTCGGAGACGTCGGTGCCCGACCGAACGATTAGTGCGTTTGCGTCGGCGACTGCCGCAAGCAGCTCGTCGCCCTCGGCTTCGTAGTTCGTTTCG
>CAZOOU010000040.1:0-9512 GCA_964581495.1 uncultured Haloferacaceae archaeon | reverse complement strand
TCAAATCAAACGTCTTCAACCACAGCCAGTAGCTCTTCGTAATCGGGTTCGTTGGTCGGCTCTTCGGCAACCCAACTGTGTACGACGGTCCCCTCACCGTCGATGACAAACACTGCACGGTTAGCGATACCATACAGGCCGAGATCAGGAATTTCCATCTCTAGTCCGTACTCCTTGATCACGTCTCCGTCCATATCACTCACGAGATTGAACTCAATATCGTGTTCCTCACGGAAGGCCCCTTGACAGAACGGCGAGTCAGCACTGATTCCGAACAGGGACGCACCTGCTGCCTCAAAGTCTTCAAGATGGTTTTGCAACGCAATCATCTCGTTTGAACACGGTGGAGTGAATGCTCCAGGGAAGAACGCCAGCACAACTGGACCATCACCAAGGTGTTCTTCGAAATCAAACGTCTCGTGATCGCTCGTTCCAACAGTTGCAATAAACGTCGGTGCAGTGTCTCCAGTGGATACCATAGAAAACTGGTGGTCGTATTGACACCTAACACTGACGATACAAGATGACAGCTACTCACCGTATATGATGTGCGCATCGAGTGGCGGCTGATTTCAGTTGAGAGAATCTGTGTGAACAGGTGACCAGTGTGACCTAACTCCGAAGTGCGTCGACAGGTCGTTCATTGGCAGCTTTCCAGGCCGGATATAATCCACTCACGACACTAATTGCCACCCCAATGGTGAATGCCAACAGCAGATATAATCCATTCGTCGGATGCAACAGAATCCAGAGGTCGACCGGCGCAAAGAGATACAGCAACCCAACTAAGCCAATTGAAACCGCCACGCCGCCAGCAGCCCCAATGACGCCGAGCAGTGCGGCCTCAACGAGTATCATTCGCATCACGTCACGTTTTTCGACCCCCACTGCTCGCAGGACACCGATCTCTTCGCGGCGTTCGACAGTACTCATCAACATTACATTGAGAATACTGACACCCGCGACAAGTAGCGAAATCCCGCCCAAGCCGAGCAGAAAGCTGTTAAGCAACGAAAAAAATGAGCCAATTTCATCGGTAATTGACGACAGCTCGAAGATGTCGACACGCTCTTCGCGGTCGTTAACCGTGGCCTCAATGGCGGCCGCAGCGGCGGCCGCTTCTTCGCCGGAGTTCGCTTCGATGGTCACCTGGTCGTAGCCACTCCCGTCGCCGACCGCATCTTCAGGCAGCATGACCGCGTCGTTCGGCGAGATAGGCGAGAAGCTCTCGACTTCTTCGAGAATGCCGACAACACGGTGTGTCTGACCGTCGACGGTGATTGTCGCACCGACCCGGACGTCGAGTTGGTCGGCTACAGATGCACCGACCAGCGCACCCTGTCTATGGCGTTCTGGAACACGTCCGTCAGCGGCCGAATAGACCGCTGCAGGCTCCGCTATGCCGTAGATTGTGGTGGCTGTCGACGCACCGCCATACTCAACAAGCCCACCGCCGGTCCGTAGTGGGACAGCTGGTGTGTCACCAACGGCACGCCTGATATCACTCACGGTCGACTCTTCGATGCTGTCGATCCCAGCATCGGCGTTCGGTGTCACGATGACCTGATTGCCGATATCACCAAGCGCGTCGTCCGCACCCAACGAGAGCACGTTGCCGAACATGCCAAGCGAGGCGATAGCGACGACACCGATGAGAATCCCCAACCCGGCGAGCCCTGACCGCAGTCGACTCCGCGAGAGGTTTCGCACCGCCATGAACACCGCCGGGAACCGGGTAGCGTCAATGTACTCTCTGATCATTGCCAGACACCGTCGACGAGTTCGACAACCCGGTCGGCATACTCATTGACCAACTCGTCGTGGGTGACCGCGATAACGCTAACTCCGTTGTCGGTGATGCGGCGGAGTTCATCAAGAATACTCGTCCCGATCTCGCGGTCGAGATTGCCTGTTGGTTCGTCGGCAAGCACGATCTGTGGGTTGTTGATCAACGATCGAGCGATTGCCACCCGTTGTTTTTGGCCCCCGGAAAGTTCGTTCGGTAGATGCGACAGTCGGTCGGCCAGTCCGACGCGAGAGAGAAGAGACTCAGCGCGGTCGGTTTCGGGTGGGCCCTGTGTGAAGACAGTTGGTACCGTCACGTTCTCGACGGCCGTTAGCGTCGGCAGCAGGTAGAAATCTTGGAACACGAAGCCCACCTGCTCGCGGCGCAAAAGTGTGGCTTCTTCGTCAGTGAGGTTGGTCACATCCCGGTCGTCGATCCAAACCGCCCCAGTGGTTGGTGAGTCCAACAGTCCAAGTAGGTTGAGGAGCGTCGACTTCCCGCTACCGCTGGGACCGATAATCGAGACGAACTCACCGCGGCCGACCGATAGGTCGACGCCGCTTAGCGCCTCGACGACCTCGCCACCGGTATCGTACCGTTTGGTGGCGTCTCGAAGCTCAATTGCGGGCATACTGTCGCCGCCTCCAGAGATAGCCACTCGTCCCGATAACCAGGAGTCCGCTCAGAGCAACGCCAGAGGAAAACAGCGAGCCCCCGCTGTCGGTATCTGTAGCCTGTTCGTCGTACGGAACCTCGATTGTTCGTTCGTATTGGACACCATCAGCACGGTACTGAACGTCGACGGGGACTGTTTCGGGTGTCGCACCGTCATCGACGGTTGCCGTCAGATCAAAAGTGACGAAATCGCTCTCGGGGATCGTCCCGATAAAGTAATCCCGTTGTGGATTACTCGGCGTCACGTTCGCCTCTTGACCGACTGCAACGACCGCACCTTCGAGTTCAGTCTCTCCGAGATTACCTGCGTTCCCGGTGAGCAACAACTGGCTTCCGTCGCGCTCGATCGACATATCCGTGATCACGAGAGAGTCAGCACCAGGGCGGTATTCGTAGGTCGTCTCCACTAAGCGACGTTCGCTGTCGGGGCTGTCAGTCGACAATTTGTAGGCCGCCTCGAAAGTCAGTATCTCGTCTGTATCAAACTGCTTCGTCTCGAAAACGACTGTTTCGCTGCTGTTTGGACTGATATCACTCACAGGCAGCCGCGAGTAGTTGTGGCTCTCACCACTAGATCTGACGTAGACATCACGGGCCGTCGCCGAGCCAAAATTCGAGATCTGAACCTCGATCGCGGCTGTCGGCTCTGGCTCATCGTCGCTATTGGCTCCGAGTAGTTCCTCGACACCGCCAACTTCGACGCCATCCTCTGTTTCGATCATATGAACGCGTTCGGCAGTTACGTCAATATCTGCATCCGGTGTCCCAACGTCGACGGAGAGTGGCCTCGTGACTGTGACTGTACGACCGTCTTCATCACTACCGTCGACCCGGAGTTCGAGGTCGTACGCACCTGCATCATCGAACGATGCAGGGAAATCAAGTGTGACTGTATCACCTGGCGATAGCGAACCGAGGTTTTCGGCTTCACCGTACGTGGTGCCGAACCGAGAGCGTTCGGCGAGTTCAACTGACTCGATGTCGACACCGGAGGCACTGCCAGCGGAGTTTTCGAGCGTGAACTCGACAGTGACGCGTTCGTCAGCACTCGGTGATGTCGGGTCAACTGAGACATCACTCACGACGATCCGTGCATCCGGAACTGAGGCGGCTGACTGCGTAATTCCAACGCCCAATAACAGGCCGACCGAACAAAAAACGATCAACCACACCCGAAGTCTCATACACAAGATAGTAAGGGTACTACGAGTATATCCTTGTCGCCAGTTTCAGCATATATTCAGTTTTCGAACTAGATTTACCTGAAAGAAATATTCGGGATACCGACGAGGCAACGCCGCCGGAACTTGGCGACACCGCTTTCGACACCACTTTCGATATTGGTGACTGCTTGGGCGCACTCGGGTAATCGTGCATTTAAAATCGGCTTACCGTATATGTCTGGTATCATATCTTTTTGCGCACATGTGCGTGAACTAGTCTATCAATTTTCACCACTCATCTAGATTATGTCTGGATCTCCTGTAAGAACATCCCACGGAACGTTTGATCAATCATCGTTAGACTCACTTGTTCATTCAGTATGTGAAACTACGGCTAGGCACAAACAAGTTGATATGAATAGCCTTCCGATGTTGGATTTTTACCTTGACGTTGAGGCAGTAATAGAGCTTTTTAGCGATACAGGGTCTAGATCAGGTCTTATTGATGGCACAATTTGTTTTCGATATGATGATGTGATCGTGACTGTGACACACCATGGACGTATTGACGTTATCGATGCCTCAGCCGAACAATTAGACAAGAATGGATACATACGCAGCAGTGTCGACGATCAGCATGCATTCAGTTGGTCGATTCATGCTGCTGTCGAAGCACTCGAAACGTTAGAACGTGAGTTATGGCAGGCTGCTGAAGATGCTCCAACTAGTGAACTAGAGGATGATGTTTTGTCGCTTGTAGAACAGATATGGAGAACCCAATCGGATTTGCAAGACATATATTCAACAGGCGTTGTTGAGAAGTCGTCCCACTGACGTAGAAACAATACATATGAAATGATCGATTGAAATTCCAAACTCGCATAGATTACGTATTCAGAAAATGATGCTATGAAAATTCAGCTGACAAGGGTTCTATTCTGCCCATTACCCTCAAATTCAGGCAAACTACCACGATCCCCCCGGGAACTACTTACTACGCCAATTTTTTTCCACTGTGTCTTTATGTCTCGTTTTCCGAAGACGCGACCCGAAATAGTCTGATTTTGAATTCGAAACTCAATAGAGTAGTCAGCATGTTCGACCCCGATATTCTGGTTGCTGTTTAGCCCTTTACCATCTCCCGTATGAATAACTGCCCCAATGTTGCGGTTTCGGCATCGCCCAGTAATCTCATGCAAGAATCGTTCAATGTTGCTTCGAGAGTGGTGAGCTAACAACTGAGAAATGGTACTGAGGCCAAGTACCCTTTCAGTCTCGTCGCAATCCATCTGTTCAAACGCTCGCTCAACAGCGACTCCCACCTTCGTCAAATCACCGCAGGTAATGTGGGAAACACCACCTTCCGACTCCTTTTGAGTAGTTGCTTCGTTCGAATTTGGAGTACAATCAATGATGAATGGATCTGTTGGTTTAACACGAGTCCGTATATCCCGGTATGGATATTTCGTTGATATTATTGCTCCGCCATCTGATATTTCCCGGTACAATGAAAAAAACAGATCATCGAATGTTTGTTTACTAGGCGCGACTAATGAAACAATATCTGTAGAATTAACCCCGACATCTGCCATAAATTCAGAAAGGATTTGACTAACGTCTGGTTCTACAAATACTGAAAATGCTTCGCCGGGGTACGTTTCAGCCTCAATTAGCCCCTCTATGAGCTGATCGTGTAGTTCGGTAGTAGTATCTGTGCCTACTGGATCGACATACTGTAGATAATCGTATGCAATCCGCTCAATATCACTCATATGTTGTCTCCTGTTAAATATGTTTGGCCATTGATTCTAAAATTGCGCAGGTGTGATTGCCGAATTACCATATTGACTCATAAAATCCTAACTATACTATAGGTACTTTCAGACATATAACTCACACAAACTGTATACCTTATATATCCGTACAGCGCATGACATAATCTGGAACGTGATGTGAACCTCCCCCGTGGTTAGTTCGTCTCTTGTCCCTTGAGAGAGGTAGACTTCAGTCCCATCGTCTCCTACATTTTCTGGAAAAACGAATGCATGACTTTCTGTTCAATGGCTCTCAGATGCTGATGCAATGTCGACGAGGAAATATCGAGCTGTTCAGCGAGTTCTGCACCGCTTATTTCACGTGAAGTAGCGTAGTATCCCTGTTGGATAGCAAACTCGAAGATTTCTTTCTGTCTTTGAGTCAAATCGGACGTATCAGTCTCACTCTGTACTACATCTCGGTCGACTAGCTCTTTGGTTCGCAGCGAACACGAATCGTACAGCGATTCAAGTTGGCTTCGCGTTTCGGCGACCCGTTGATTATTGTTCGTTTGAAAATTAAACACGTCCAAGTTCGGCTGACATCGAATTTTAGCCAGCTTGATCTGTTGGCCGTCAACTACATTAAACAGACGCCCGAACTGTAATCCGTCAGAACCAACTATTCGAAGCCTGACCTCACAAAGGTCAGTGCCTAACTGCTCTAGTGACTCAATTTCGATACCGGGTAGCTGCGAAAGATACGTCCTTACAGATTTCGACGATAGACCAGTGACCTCTCCTCGTAAAATGGCTATTTCCTCGTCAGATAGTACGAGCGAATTAAATATAAACGTACATCCATCAGGAAGATTGGGGAGCAACAACGAGCGACCGTGGCACTCAATGGTGAAGTGGATCTCCTGGTCAGAGCTATCTGGAATTTCTAGTGAGTCAATCTTAGACCCTGCGAGCATCCCAAGTACCTCCGCAGTCTGAATTAATGACTGATCAATATCTCCGCCGCTCGCACTTACGAGTTCACAGACACCATACACAGTGTCATTGCTGGTGAGGGGAACAGCAAGCGACCTTCTGTATCCGAAATACAGTAGCTGACGAAGCCATTCAGCGTGTTCTTCGGTATTGGTGTCCTCGACAAATTGCGTCGTTGCTTCTGCAGCAGCAGTGACTGCCGGAAAGCGTTTGTCACGGCTATACAGTTTTGCGGGACCCCCTTCTGACGATACTCCGGTTATCTCTAATCGGTCCTCAACCGGATCGTACCTTGCAACGTGAACATAGTCGGTGAGTTTGGTTCCAAAACGTAGGATTGCACCTTCCACATCTTCACGCGTTCTAGCGTGTATCACCGATTGTGTACTCTCCACAAACGCTTCTCGGATCCGCCGATGACGATCTGCCCGCTGCGAAGCTTCTGTGATATCTCCAGATAAGTTTTGTATTGACTGTTCTTGCTGCATTCGTGTTATTGCTGTCTTGGTTTGGTTAGCTATGGCAGTGATGAAATCCCTTGTTTCCTCGGTGCGCTCTTTAGTACAGACAGTGACCACTGCTTCTTTGCCGATAGACGTAGCTAACACCTGGAAATCATCTGTACTACTCTTGTGATTACTAACCGATTCTAACTCGTCCTGATTGATCCAGTGACTACGATCCGCACCTATGACTTGCCAGAGGGGATTCTCACCAGGCTCAACTTTTTGTTGGAAGAATCCACTTGTAGCTCTCGATATCTGTTTGTGTAACGTTCCATCATCATATTGGTAGATGGCAATCGAATGAACCTCCGATACAGCATCCTCAATGGCGTCGACACATACAGAAAAGGCTTCACTAATATTTGATGTCTGCAACAACTCATTACTGACAGATGTAAGCTTATGCAACTGTTTTTGCCTACGTAGCTCCTCCCGTACACCGACAAGCTCAGTAATGTCATTTGCAACACCAAGAACTGCATCTTCGTCCCTTTCAACAGGATCAAATGGAATCTTCCATGTTTCAAGTATCCGTTCAGTACCGTCTGAATCAGTGAGTGTTTCGTGGTTGCGATGTAGTGGCTCACCAGTTTCAATCACTGTTTGATCGTCCTCGGTGAAAGCATCAACTTCGTCTTCAGAAGCAGAGAAGTCCGAGTCGGTTGACCCAACTAAGGCTTCGGTCGTTGTTCCGTACGCGTCGGCGACTGCCTCATTTGCAAGTATGAACTCACCGTCAGTATTTTTTGCAAAAATCAACTGTGGAACTGTATCAATGACACGCTCTAGTTGGGCTTCATGCGCTTCAGCGCGTTCGCGTGCGGAACGCAACCTTTCGCGCTCGTCAATAAGTAGTAATGCCGTCTGGAGATGGCGAGAAACAATTCTTATGAGTTCTCTGTCCTCTTTTGAGAAGTCCTCAGGTTTCCTTGATCCAACGATGAGCACACCGTACTCACCAACCGGCACAATGTATTGTGATGAAAGGTCAGTCCCCTGATCATATCTCGGCGGTGCCACCGAGAGATCAGGATGGTACGATGGCTCGGCTGCGGCAAACGATTGGCCAGCAAGTGATTGAGTAGACTTGAAAGTAGGTTCTGTGTTGATTAGTCTTCTACTGGTTGTAGAGAGCTCAACAGGACGTAACTGATCCGTATCTTCGTCGTATTGCCAATATCCCACAAACTGTTGATCAACGGTATTTGTAAGTGTGTTAATGGCCAATGTGAGTGCTTGGTCAACATTTTTTACGAGCATTACCTCCTCACTGAATTCACGGACCTCAGCAAGTCGTTGTCGAGTCTGCTCACGTTCGCTCAGATCTATTGCCACACAGGTGAGCCCCCCATTCGGTAGCGTCGCTAGTGAGACGCGTTGTACTACTTCGGATCCATCGCGTCTCTGGGCGGTTAACTCGCCGTCCCAGTTACCGGTCTCTTCAAGTACTGGAAGAATTTCGTTTTCAATCTCTGCAACTCTTTCGTCATCATAAAACTGCTGCCAACTGCCATCAATCAACTTCTCAGGTGTCTCAAAGCCAAACAGTTCCGCGTGAGCCTGATTCATGTAGTTGTAGCTGCCGTCAGGGCCTAAAATGGCAATACCAGCGGGTGAGGACTCGATCGCAGTCGACTGTTCAGTGAGTTGCTTAACACGAGCAAGTCGATCGCGAGCGTCCTCAAATAGGCCAACAAGATAAGTCTCGTCGTTATACTCAATCGTATCTGTGCGTACATCGACTGGGACTTCTGTCCCATCGCGCTGTTTAATAACTACACCCTCTTTTTCATAAGAGTATATTAGGTGTTTATTCCCCTCCGCTGCACTTTTGAATAATTCTCGATGTTGTTCTTCTAATTCTGGAGGATGAAGTTCTGTTTGATGACTCCCGATAAGTGAAGATCGTGTTCGGTCAAACAGCTCTGTCGCTGCATCATTTACTGCCACAACAGTTTCTGTGCGCACTGAGGCAATCACAACAGCCACAGGTAGATCTGTTACTAGTTCTGTCTGAAACCCGTTTGTAATATCAAAGTCCATGCTCACATTCTTCACGCGTCATTAGATTTATCACGTCCACATGTATGTATGTTTGGTAATAAAGAGTATTCTTCCACTTATCCGAAGTATGACTTATTCATACTATTCATTGAGGGGTCCACTAACCCCCCAATGCTGACACACGCAATCTGGTCACCACATACATTCCCTATTGCAGGTATCTTGATTTGTAAGGACCTGCTCAGATCACTTTCACCCGTAGTGCAGCTGGCTGACGTTGTGTTAGCTGTTACGATCTGGTATTTGTTCGGGCACCAGCTAACAAATCAAAATTATAGGCGCGGAGTATAACGTTGCTTGCGGAATTTGAAGGTAGATGCAACATACACCTCATATCTCCGCAATGTCGATATATTATTTTTAATTAGTAGTGATGGTAAAGACACACACACACGGATACCGATTCGGAATGAAAGAATGGATGTGAACTCCCCCCAAGCGAAAGCAGGTAAACGAGAGTGATACGAGGCTACAGCCGCGTTCATTCGCCAATGCTACACCGAGTGTGGTCACGACCACGCGGTCGACGACCGACTCGCGGCAGTCTGGCATGCCATCGGCCGAACGG
>CAZOOU010000039.1:0-9526 GCA_964581495.1 uncultured Haloferacaceae archaeon | reverse complement strand
GGCACCGCGCTCGGGTTGGCTCACACGCTCGGACAGACCGGCCCGCTGCGCCCGTCGCACCACGCGCCGGGCGTCGACCGACTCTACTATGCGGGCGCGTTCACCTCGCCGGGCGTCGGCGTCCCGATGGCCGTTATCAGCGGCGAACACGCTGCCGAGGCACTCGCCCGCGATGTCGACCCGTCGCTCCGTTCGAGGCTTGTACCGAACTGCTGATTGGTCCGGCGACCTGAGACGCTCTCATGTCGCAGTTGCCGCCCGCCGACGTCCTCGTTGTGGGCCCGGAGGGCTCGCCGGTTGCGGATCTCTCCGGCGAGTTACGCGAAGCCGGCGCCTTGCCCACACACGTCACGACCGCGGCGTCGGCCGACGACCGGATCGAGACCGCGGCCGTCGACTCTGCCGTCGTCGGCCACACTGACGACTTCGACGGGCTGGACTGTCTCGAATCGCTCCGGGCGACGGCTCCCGAACTCCCGGTCGTGTTCGTCCCGTCGACGGTCACCGCCGAGATTGCCAGCCGGGCGGTCGCAGCCGACGTGGACGCGCTCGTCGCTGCAACCGAGGCCGACCTCGCCGAGTCGGTTATGGGTGAACTCAAGACGGCCGTCGACCTCGAGACGACCCAGCTTCCGATCTCGGCGCTGCCGGCCGCCGAGCGCCGCCGGCTCAAAGAGCGCGCACTCGACGAAGCGCCGATCGGCATTACGATTGCGGATGCGACCGCCCCCGATCTGCCGACGATCTATATCAACGAGTCGTTCGAGGACGTGACGGGCTATGCGCCGGCGGAGGCTGCCGGCCGTAACCTTCGCTTTCTGCAGGGTCCCGAAACCGACCCCGACCAGATCGCGAAACTCCGGGCAGGAATCGATGCCGACCGGGATACCCGCGTCGTCCTGCGAAACTATCGGCAGGATGGCACACCGTACTGGAGTCAGGTCCAGATCAGCCCGCTGTACGACGACAGCGGTGAGGTGACTCACTACGTCGGCTTTCAGCTGGACGTTACCGACCGCAAACGGGCCCAACAGCAGCTTCGGGCCGAACGCGAGTCGCTCGACCGCCTGCTGGATCGAATTCAGGGGCTCGTCGACGAGACAACCGAGATTCTCGTTGGCGCGGCCTCCCGCCAAGCGCTCGAAGCACAGCTCACCGATCGACTCGGCGAGGAGTACGGCTCGGCGTGGCTTGGCCGGTATGCAGCGGCCGACGACCGACTGACGATCACCCACCAGACCGGCGACCACGAGCCACCCGACTCTCCCATTGATCTCACTGCTGACTCGACTGCTCACGACGCGCTTGCTGTCTGTCTCGAAACGGCCACACCACAGCGCGTCGACGAGACGCCGTTGTTCGATCTCACTGCCGAGGAGCAGTGTGTACTCGTCCCGCTGTCGTACCGGTCGACGACCTACGGGGTAGTTGGCGTCATCGCACGCGCGTCGACGTTCGACGACCGCGAGCAGGTGTTACTTGGCGCGCTCGGCCGCAGTATCGGCGCGTCGATCCACTCGCGGCTGACCAAACGGACGCTCACGACCGACACCGTGCTCACCGTCGGCGTCGAGCTGTTCGACGACGGGCTGTTGTTCCCACAGCTTGCGGCCGCCGTTGAGACGACCTTCGAGTACGAGGCAATCGTCGCAACCGACCGCGACCGCGGCGTGCTTGTGGTTGTCAGCACGCCCTGTGATGTCGACCGTCTCACCGAGCGGGCGATGGCGTTCGACAGCGTCCGTGCGGTCGACCCGATCGTCGACGGCGACGACGCGGTCGTTCAGTTCCATCTCGCCGACTCGCCGCTGGTCGAGGTGCTTTCGACGTTCGGCAGCCGGCTGACCGCGATGGACGCCACCGACCGCCGGCTTGCGGTCGAGTTTTCGGTTCCGACCGAAGCGACCGCCCAATCGTTGCTCGATGCACTTCGGGAGCGATACGACCGCGTCGATCTGGTCGCCCACCACGAATCCGCGCCACAGCAGACGCCACGGGGGTTCCGCGAGGAGTTTCGCAGCCAACTCACCGACCGCCAGCTCACCGCGCTTACAAAAGCCTACGTCAGCGGCTACTTCGAGTGGCCCCGGCAGGTCGACGGCTCACAGCTCGCCGCGTCGATGGATATCGTCCCGTCGACGTACCACCAACACCTCCAGGCGGCCACGCGAAAGCTCGTCGAGGCCGTGTTCGAATCGTCGTAGCGGGGGTTACTCGCGGCTGCCGGCCAGCCATTTGTGACTGAAACTGACGCCACACGAACAGTGGGCGTAGGCGTGAATCACGTCGCCGTCGGCGTACAGCCCGCCGACCTCCTCGTTTTGGGCCTCCGCAAACGAGAGAATGAACTCGATGGTGTGGGCCGGATCGTCTTCGCCGTCGGCTTCCGGGCAGACGCCACCGGCGAGGTCAGTGTGAACCTCACCGTCCCGGTCCATCGCCTCTTTGGCGAACTGCATAGCGCCGACGCCCGTCGCCTGCTGGAAGGCGTTGCGCCCGTTTTCGCCATCCAACACCAGAATGATGCCGCTGTCGACCGTTTGGCCCACGTCGCCGAGGGCATGGTCGTCGCCCAGGAGGCTGTCGTTGATATAGATCGCTACATCGTCGAGTCGCTCGCCCGCGAGAAACCCTTCCAGTCGTTCCATACGCCCGCTGGGGCCGCCATCCGTATATGAACTCTCACTTCGGCTGGCTGCTCACGTGTCGTCGAGACGCTCGGCAATCGACGACAGCGACGACCGCGGGCCCTGAGAAACCGTGTAGACGACCCGCTCGCCGGGCGCGCGAACGCCGTACTGCTCGCCCGCGACGACGATATCGAACTCGATGCTGTTGCCCGATTCGCGGCCGAGCTCACGGAGCCACTCGGCCAGATAGTTTTGCCCGCCGGACGTCCGAGCCAGCCGACGGTTCTCGAACGCGCCGCGAATCAGCAGCCCCCGTGTGTCTTCGACGATCTGGGTGTGATACTCGGTGTCGTCGACCACGAGCCGGATGAGGTCGCCTGCTTCGAGCTCGTCGCTGACGGCTGTTGGAAGGCGAATACCCTGCCGGCGCGCGCTGCCGAGCCGGACGAGTTCGGCACGGCTGGTCTCGACACTACTGCTGTCGCTTGGAAGGCGGTCGCTCATGGGGTAGTTACAACGGGGAGCATCGAAAACGCGTCGTTACTCGTCGTCGCTGTCGCTTTCGCCGAGTGCTTCGGCGACGCCCTCGTCGCTGTCGACGATTTTGGCGTTGATCTGGGCGGTTTCGTCGGAGATTTTCTTGCCACGGACGGTGATGCGTTTTCGCTCGCCGTCGCGGCTTGGCTTGAAGCCGACGCCGCCTTCCAAGAGAAGCTCTTTGATGTTCGATCCCGACACGTCTTCGCGCATCGGTCGACCGGTTTCGTCGGAGCCGCCGGTGAGTTCGAGCGTGTAACCGTCGAGGCCGACTGCGCCGGCGTCGACCTCGTCGCCGAGTTCGCGGCCGACAAATCGGTTTGCGTCCTGTCCGTCTACGTCTCGCTGGTAGCTCGACCCGTCGACGGGGTCAGAGACGACGACTGTGAAATCTGCCATACGTAGCTTCTCTCGATGAGCAATAAAAAGCACGTCGAAAGCAGGTTCGGCCCGCTTTGGGACTTACTCGGCGTCCGTAAGCTGGAATTCGCAGTCCCGACCGTCCCGATACAGCCGATACGACCCCTGGGCGAGCCCGACCGTCTGTGGATCGCCGCTCTCGGTGCCGCAGGTGAGTCGGATCTCGCTGACGCCGACCGAACCGCCCGCTCGGACGACCGTCGCGGTCGCCCGCAGATCGTCGTGTGCCCGTTCGAGATAGTTCGTCGAGAGAGTGATCGTCGCCATCCCGCCCGTCTCGGGGTCGTCGAACGTCGACCGTATCGCAAGCGCGCCCGCCGTATCGGCCAGCGTGGCCGCGACGCCGCCGTGGATCGTCGGCGGCTCCGTTGCGTTGGTCAGTTTCGCATCGTACGGCACCGACAGCACGACCCGTCCCCGCTCGACGCTCTCGACTGTCGTCCCAAGCCACGACAACAACCCATGCTCGTCTTCGATCGCCACCCGGAGCCGGTCGGCTGTGGCCGGCGAAATCCCGTCGCTCATAGTGTGGTGTTGGACTCCGGTGAAAAGTATGTACGCCCCGCTTGAGTCGGCCGGCGGGCACTGCTCGGCGGCTCGTCTTCCTCGGTGGGGTCGTGGTCGACCAACAGTCGACCCGCCAGCGGCTCGATTGGGCGGGTTGGCGTTTCGATGAGATAGCTGTAGGCTCCCTGTGTGAGGTCGTCGAGCACCAGCCGCTCGACGCCGCCCGCATACACCGTCACGCCGTAGCTGTCGGCGGTCAGCCGGCGGTCGTCAGGCTCGCCAGTGCGGACCGAGAGGCTGTACGGAATCGGCGTTGGGTTCTGCAGCGTGAGCTCTACGGTGTCATCGTCACGCGCCCGAAACGAGACGCCACCTCGGGCAGCGCGCGCCCCGTCGACCCGCCATGCGGAGTCGCCGACGGCTTCGCCGTTGCGGTTGAAATCCGCAACAACCCGCTCGTAGGCTCCGAGTCGGATCGTCACCCGGCCGTCGCGCTCGGTGAGGTCGATCTGACTGACGACCGTCTTGGTGTGATCCTGTTTGCCGTCCGGATCGTCTGGTTTCGAGCGATCACCACCCGACTCCGTTTCAATCTCGGCGGTCTCGTCGGCTTCGTCGTCGTTTGTCTCGTCTTTGAGAGAGCCCGCCGCCCACTCGCCGCTCGTCGCGGCGGCCGTCGCGCCGCCAGCCGTGAGGATGGCAGCCTGCACCAGTCGACGACGCGAGATTGTCGACAGCCCGGAGCCGATATCGCTGAGATCCATATACTGCCCAGATGCGAGTACGTCTATAGTCTTGTTCGTTTGTTGATGGTAATGATCTGGTACTAATACAGCCGCGGACAGCCGTCTGGATCGGACTGTTTCGGGCGTTTTCGTCCGAGCGAAAAACTGATCAGCAGGTGGTAGTAGGCTCAGCCTTCGAAGCCAGCCATCGCCATCACGTCGGCGAACTGCTCGGAGTCCATCGCCGACTCGTACACCAGGGCGGTTAGCATCCCACCGGGGTACGTGTCGCCGTTCATCACGTGGTTGACTTTGTGACAGTGCATGAGGTAGATCCCGGGGTCACGGTCAGCGGTGAACTCCAGGGTTTTGCGCTCGGCGGGTGCGATGTCAGTGACGTCCTCGTCGTATCGGGCGGCTTCCGGAACGACGCCGCCGTCTTTTTCGACGACCTGGAACCGGTGGTTGTGGAGGTGGATCGCGTGGTTTTCGTAGCCGTTGTTGGTGACGTGAACCCGAACCCGGTCGCCCTCCTCGACGATCATTGGCGACCCTTCCTCTGGGTGGAACGTCGTCGGCGCACTCCGACCGTTGACGGTGAAGATGTCGGGGTTCCGATCCCGGTGGCTGAAGTCGGTGTCGCCGCCCGCGAACATCGCCGACAGCTGGCTGTCCCACTCTTTGACCGTCATGAAAAACTCCTTGTCCGGCGGCTCGTAGTCGACAGGGTCGACCCGGAGAATGCCGTACATACCGAGATCCAGATGATTTTGGGTCTGGACGTGGCAGTGGTACAGATGCGTGCCGGGAACGTTGGCCTCGATTTCGTAGGTGTGTGACTCGTCGACGCCGACCTGGTGGCCCGTGCTGGCGGGCGCGCCGTCGTCCATCCACTGTTTTTGCAGCGCGTGGACGTGGAACGTGTGCGGGCGGATGTCTTCGGTGTTTTCGAGCGTGATTGCCATCTCGGTTCCTTCGTCGACCCGGAGAATCGGTCCTGGAACGCTGGGGTCGTGGTCGTCGGCCTGCCAGGCCCACACTTCGGGCAGCTCGATCGGCCCACCGGTTGCCTCCTCGCCGACAATGGTGTGCCGCGAGGGGACGGTTCGAATCGTCACCGCGCCGCCCTGGTCGTTGAGGTCGACCACCGTCGGCGGCCCGGTGTAAGGGTAGTCGGTTTCGACTTCGGTGGCGTCGATTCGCTGGCTCCCCTGGGCGACCGCCTGCTGGCTCCCCGCTGGCTGGTTGGTTGGAGCCGCACAGCCGGCAATGCTCAGCGCGCCCGCGCTGGCGATACTCCCGAGCACTGCTCGTCGGGACGTGCGACCCTGCAGTCGGTCTCTCAGTGGGATTCGACTCATATCTGCACCGTCGACACACACTCGTATAACCCGACACGTCGGTTCCTGTCTGCTGGGAACCAGTGACTGATATTTATATAGGAGCCCACTACCTTTCGGGGTCGACTGTGTGAGCCGTTGGTCGACACAATCATAACCCATACCTCACCCCGCTGTCTCGAAGCGAGTATGCAACTCGGCGTTATCGGACTCGGACGGATGGGACGGATCGTTGTCGACCGCACACTCGCGGGGGGCCACGACGTGGTCGCCTTTGATCTCGACGACGAGGCAGTCGCGGCGGCTGCCGACGCGGGCGCGACGCCCGCCGACTCGGTGGCTGACCTCGCCGACACACTCGGCGACGACAAACGCATCTGGCTGATGGTGCCCGCCGGCAAGGCAGTCGACGCCACGCTGGACGATCTCGACCCACATCTCGAAAGCGAGGACATCGTGGTCGACGGCGGCAACTCGCAGTTCCAGCGGTCGGTCGACCGCGCCGAAGCCTGCTCGGCGGCGTATCTCGACTGCGGGACCAGCGGCGGGCCCGCCAGCGCAACGGAAGGGTTTTCGTTGATGGTCGGCGGCCCAGAGTGGGCCTACGAGGCGTTGACACCCGTGTTCGACGCCGTCGCCACCGGGCCGGACGGCCACGGCTATATGGGCGAGTCCGGAGCGGGCCACTACGTCAAAATGGTCCACAACGGCGTCGAGTACGCCCTTATGCAGGCGTACGGCGAAGGGTTCGAACTCCTTGCGGACGGCCGCTACGAGCTTGATCTCGAAACGGTCGCCCGCACCTGGAACAACGGTGCGGTGATCCGGTCGTGGCTGCTCGAACTCTGCGAAGAGGCGTTCGTCGAGGAGGCGACCGACGCCGACGCGCTCGGTGATGTCGACGACTACATCGCCGGCGGGTCGACGGGCACCTGGACGGTCCAAGAGTCGCTCGAACAGGAGGTGCCGATCCCGCTTATTTATCAGGCGCTCGCCGAGCGGTTCGACAGCCGGAATGAGGGTCGGTTCTCCCGGCGACTCGCCAACCGACTCCGGTACGGATTCGGCCGACACGAGGTCGCCCGGCGAGACGAGTAGCTGGCTGTCGACGAAACCAGACCTCGTAACGTAATTAAACCCCGATTCCGTACGCTCACACATGGTTGACTTAGTGGCGTTCAGCATCGCAGCGAGCGTGGTGGCCCTGCTCGTCGTGCTCCATTACGCCAATGGCACCGGCTGGCAGTCCAACCCAGACATCTCGCAGGATATTCTCGAACAGCGCGCTTCGACCGTGCCCGAGACGAGCTTCCCCGAGCCGATGAACCGCTCGATCGGCGGCGGTGGCGGCGCGGTCGCCATCGAAGGCGGCGCTGAGGGTGGCGAAAGTGGCGAGCTCGCAGAGGCCGAAGAAGAAAAACAGAGCCCCGCCGACATGCCCGAAGATGAGGTCGAGTACCACGAGATCGAACTCTCAAAAGAGGGCGAAACCATCGAGGTCGCCAGCAACGAGACGCTTCTCGATAAGGCCGAAGACGAAGGCTTCGATCTCCCGTATGCCTGTCGACAGGGCCAGTGTGTTTCGTGTGCCGGCTACATTCCCGACGGTCCCGCCGAGGACCACGTGATCCACTTCGAGCAGGAAACGTTCACCGACGCCGAGATGGAAGAAGGCTACACGCTGACCTGTGTGGCCTACCCAATCGCCGACTTCACGCTCGAAACCGGCGAAGCTCCCTAACTGACGGCCCATCGCCACCGCTCTGTGCTGTTTCGAACGCCCACGGTTGGCTTTGGCCTGAGTGGAGAACACCGAAGCCGACTCCGCACGCCTTTTTCTCTCGACGACTCGCTCCGCAGAGCATCAGCCTACAGACCGTGATGCAGTTGGGTTCGCTTAGAGGCCGTCTTCGTCGACGCTCTCGCCGTCGGTTTCACGGTCGAAGCCGCGGACCAATCCAAGCGCGACCGCAACCGTTCGGATCTCGGCCCAGCCGATCGACCGGAACTCTGCCAGCAGGTCGTTTGCGTCCCCGGTCTGGCGGCGTGTCGACTCGCCGTCGGCCGCACTCCGGCTTGCGTCGCCCATAATCGTCGCGATCTCGGTGCCGACAGCCAGCCGCTCGGCTCGTCTGTCGAGATCATCCCTGAGCGTCTCCAGTTCGACGGTTTCGAGCGGCGGGTCGGTATCGAGTTCGTCGACGAGTGTGCTGGCACTCCGACTCTCTGCCAGCGCGTTCTGGAAGGCCGTCTCGGCAGCCTCGAAGGCGTCGACGGCGTCGTCGTAGGACTCGTCGTTCCAGGCCGAAATCCCCTCGCTAAGCCGTCGAGTGGCCGTATTGTGTTGCTCGTGGGCCGCCAGGGCGGCCTCCCAGATATCGATCCGGACCGAAAACAGCCGGATCCGGTCTTCGGGCCGGTTCGACATGATTTCGCGCGGCTCGTCGTCGTGGCCCAGCCCCAGAATGTGGCCAATCTCGTGTTTGGCGGTCGTCCGGATCGAGCCATACGGGCGGTCGGCAGCAACGACGTAGGCGGTCACCGGCCGGGAGACGCGGTGGCCCGGCTGAATCCACGGCGCACAGCCCAACACGCCCTCGCTGTAGTTTTCGACATCGCTGCAGCTTTCGGGTGTCTCGACGTACGCCAGAATGATATCGGGACTGTCGTCGACGATCTCGAAGTCGACGCCGAACTCGAGATACTGACTGTGTTCGGCCCGCCAGTACTCGAGTGCCTCCCGGGCGTTGGCCTCGATGTCGTGGGCGGTCTCGCCGCGGTTTTCGACCCGGACGCCAAGCGTCGAGTCGGCGAACGGATGGCCCCCGGTCGCTGGGAGATCGAGTGCTGTGCAGCCTGCAAGCCCACCTGTCGCGGCCGCACACGCCGCACAGAATGTCCGTCGACGCATTAGATGGTATTGGAAGCCAGACTGTATACTTCTTGTGACGGTTGGCGTCTGTCGCTGGCGGTGCACAACCGCACAACGGTTTATATGCTGGCGGTCGAAACCGTTGTATGAACGACTCGCTTCGGGCTCGTCTCGAAACACTGCCGCCGAGTGCCAAACTCGTCTACAAAACCCTCCAGTACGAGGGGCCGCTCACACAGGGCCAACTCGCCGCCCAGTCGCTGTTGCCGGCGAGAACCGTCCGCTATGCGCTGTCGACGCTCGAAGACGAGGATGTCGTCGACGAGGAGCTCTACATTCAGGACGCCCGCAAACGACTCTACTCGCTTTCGGTCGGCTCGGAGGACGACACTGAGTCGACCCCGTTCGAGACGCTGTCGGCCTGAGATGTGACAACCGATTTGACGCTGCCGCGCGAGCAACCAGTATGGAACTTGTTTCTGTAGCCGCACTCGA
>CAZOOU010000038.1:0-9695 GCA_964581495.1 uncultured Haloferacaceae archaeon | reverse complement strand
TTCCTCGACTTCCTCGATTTGCTGCTTTGGAATTCGTAGTGTCACACGCTCCATGATTACATTCCCCGGTAAGACAGGCTTACAGCAGCACGTCGTCCGTGGAGCCGCCGAAGAGGGATCGATTCCGGTCGGCGGACATCTGCTGTAAGACGATTGTCTTACGCAACTGTATCGTTATGTTGAATGTATATAAAACTACCGCCGTTTGTAAGACACACCGTGTAAGACGCGGTTATACGCCTCGAGTCGGCTGTTTACGGCATGTTACGCGTTGTCTAACACGTCCGCAGAGGGTGTCCGACGGCCACAGCCCGGACAGAAGCTCCAGTCGGATTGGACCTCATCGCCACACTCGCAGAACAGTCTGCGGCTGGCTTTGTTCCCACAGTTGGGACAGTAGACGTGCGAATCATCGAGTGTCTCGCCGCACCGCGAGCAGCCGGTCGACTCGGATCGCGTGGTGGCTGTCGGCTCGGCAGTGGGCTGTGTCTTACGACCCTCGACGGTCGACTCGTGGTCGACGTCGGCGGTTTCGGTGGCCGCGCCGTCGACCGAGACGTTGACCGTGATATCGGGCGGTGCGACCGCAGCCTGAGCCGGAGCCCGCTGGGGGGTCTGTCGGTCTCGGTCGTCCAGAAGGGCTTCGAGACGGTCGGTGACCAACTGGTCGATCGTGGTCGACCCATCGTCCGGTGTCGGCTCGCTTGTCTCACGGTCCGCTCGGTCGAGGTAGCTGCGGAGTGCCTCCCGCATCACCTCGCTTTTGGAGGCGTCGAGTGCCTCGAGCCGACTGACGAGGTCGTCGTCGGCACGGAACGTGATTTTGCTCATACGGCCCGTATTCACAGTCATTCTATTTGAAACCTCCCGTATGGCAGACGGATGTCAGACACACCTCGAACAGTAACCCTTAATGGCTACAGGGAGGTACGATGCAGTGACCGCCCTTAGCTCAGCCTGGTAGAGCAGTCGACTGTAGATCGACTTGTCCCCCGTTCAATTCGGGGAGGGCGGATAGCGAGGTTCGAACGCAGTGAGAACCTCGATAGTGAGTAGCGAGGGACTCGAAGAGTCCCTCGGACCATGCGAACGGGTGCTTGCACCCGTGAGCAGACGGCGTAGCCGCGAGCATTCTCTTGCGACCAACGTGAGTAGTGTAAAACCCTCGTCGACCGAACACAGACGACAAGCGTAGCCACAGCACCGACCGGCAAGCGGGAGTGCGGGGGAGTTGACAAACCATTTACCGCCGGCTCACGTCGCTCCGGTATGGACTACGAATCGAACTTGGATCGGGCAATCGACGACCTGCCGGATCTCGGCGGCTCGGACGAGCGGCTCGACGTGCCGGAGGCAGCAGCACAGAAGGACGGTGCGTTTACGCGCCTGACGAACCTCTCGGCGATCGCCGACGCCCTGGACCGTGATCCCGAACACCTCCACAGCGCGATTCAGCGCGAACTCGGCACGGCTGGCCAGTACGAGGACGGCCGATCCCGTTACAATGGGACGTTTTCGGCGGCAGAACTCGACGCAGCGGTCGAATCCTACATCGCCGAGTACGTCACCTGCTCGGAGTGTGGGCTGCCCGACACCCGACTCGTCACCGAAAACCGTACCCAGATGCTTCGGTGCGAAGCCTGCGGGGCGTTCCGACCAGTCGCCAAACGCACGAGCAAAACCAAACAGACCGACACCCCCGACATCGAGGAGGGAAAAACGTACACCGTCGAGATCACCGGCACGGGCCGCAAAGGCGACGGTGTCGCCGAGAAAGGCAAATACACCATCTTCGTTCCCGGTGCCCAAGAGGGCGATGTGGTCGACATCTATATCAACAACGTCAGCGGAACGCTCGCGTTCGCCCGACTCGACTGACGACTACCGACTGACAACCCCTGTATCGGTGTTTTCAAGCCGCTGGTATCGTAGTATCGGACAGTGAGCGTCGCTATCGCCTTCGATCTGTTTGGAACACTCGTTGCTGCCGAGCGACCCGCCGACCCAGCCGCAGCAGTGGCAGCCGAGCTCCGCGAGCGCGGCGTGGACGTCCCCGCAGACTGGGTCGACGCCTACAGCGAACCACATATCGACGCCCCCGAGGGCGCGGAGGTACCGCTGCCGGCACACGTCAGCGCGGCACTCGCCAGCCGCGGGGTCGAGGCTCCAAACAACGCCGCCCGCCGGGCGGTTGTCGCCGCCTTCGATCCAACCGTCGAGACGCGATCCGGTGCCGTCGAGGCCCTCGCGGCGGCCCGCGAGTTCGGCCCGGTCGGCCTGCTGTCGAACTGTTCGGTCCCCGAGTTGGTCGGCCGGACGCTGATCCGCTCGGAGCTTGCGCGTGATGATTTCGATGCGGTCGTCTCCAGTGTGGGCTGCGGCTGGCGGAAACCCGACCGCCGGGCGTTCGAGACAGTCGCCGACCGGCTCGGCGTCTCCACTGCAGCGCTCATCTATATCGGCGACAGCCCCGCAGTCGACGGCGCAATCGAAGCCTGCGGTGGAACGTATATCAACGTCGAGGAGTGTTCGCTTACGCAACTGCCGGGTCGACTCGAAACGGAGGTGTCCGGATGAGTGATCGAGACACGAGGCGACGATGAGCCTGGGGCTTGTTGCGGTGGTAGTCGTGGTTGCGCTCTTGGACCGAGCGGTCGGCGAGCCACCCGCCCGGCTCCACCCGGTTGTCTGGTTCGGGCGGGCAGTGGCAGTGCTCGACCGCTCGTGGAGCAATCCGAACGCCGTCGGCGCGCTGGGTGCGATTGGCCTCCCGCTGGCGGCGGCTGCAGCTGTCTGGGCCGCCGTCGCGGGGGCAGGCGCGATCCATCCGGTTTTCGGTGGCGTGGTCGGTGTTTACGTTCTGTTTTCGTCGACAAGCCTCCGGTTTCTCGTCGAGACGGCCCGCGAAGTGATCGCGCTCTCGGAGACCGACCTCCCGCGTGCGCGTGACGAACTGCTGGCGCTCGCCGGCCGCGAGGCAAGCGAGCTGTCGGCCGGTCACGTTCGAAGCGCGGCTGCCGAAAGTGCCGCCGAAAACCTCGCTGATGGGCTGGTCGCGCCGCTCGTGGCGTTCGGACTCGCCGCGCTGGTCGCCGGGGCGGCTGGGATGTCCGCCCTTCCAGCCGCGGCGGCTGCGGCGGCGTGGGTCAAAGCCGTCAACACGATGGATTCGATGGTTGGCTACCGCTCGAACCCGGTGGGGTGGGGCCCCGCCCGCCTCGACGATCTGGTGATGTGGCTTCCGGCCCGCGTTACTGCGGTCTGTCTGTCTGCGGCGGCGGCCAGCCCCGACCCGCTTTTGAGCGGTCGACGCTGGGCACAGCAGCCGCCGTCGCCCAACGCCGGCTGGCCGATGTCGACCGTGGCCGCGGCTCTGCAGATCAAACTCGAAAAACCCGGGGTGTACGTACTGAATCCGGTCGCCTCACTGCCGAGCGTCGGGGAGGCAACCCGGGCGGTCGGACTCACCGAGCGGGCAGGCTGGCTGGCCGTCGGCCTGACGGGAGTGGTCGTCTATGTTTAACCCGCTGGTCGCACTCAGGGGCGCACTCGGCTTTCTCACGCGAATCCCGGTCGGCGGCGGCGAGCGCGAGTGGGCGGCGTTCCGCCAGCGGCCGTACACGATGGTCGTGGTTGGCTATCTCATCGGCGCGCTCGCGGGAGCCGCGTTTTTCCTGCCGCTCCAACCAACGACTGTGGTAGCGGTGTATCTGGTCGTGCTGTACAGCATTTCGGGACTCACCCACGCCGACGGACTGGCGGATGTGGGCGATGCGATGGCAATCCACGGCGACAGCGACCGTCGACGCGAGGTGCTCAAAGACTCCGCGACGGGCGTCGGCGGTGTGTTGCTGTTGGGGCTGTCGCTGATCGTGCTCACACTCGGCGCGCTTGCCTTTGCCGGCGTCGACTCAATGACGGCGCTCCGAGTGGTGATTGCCACAGAGGTCGGCGCGAAACTCGGGATGGTCCTCGTCGTCTGCTACGGCCGGTCGGCCCACGAGGGGCTCGGCTCGCAGCTCGTCGACCGACTCGACAGCAGCCACCTGCTGACGGCCGCGGTACTCGCCGTGCCCGCGGTCATGCTGGCTCCGAGCGGCGCGACGGCCGCGCTGGCCGGGGCGTTCGCCGCCGGCCCACTGGTCGGTGTGCTAACGCTAACGTGGGCTCACGGTCGGCTCGGCGGCGTCAACGGCGACGTGATCGGCGCGACAAACGAGATCGGCCGGGCGGTCGGGCTTCATCTGGGGGTGTCGCTGTGGATTCTGTTCTGAGCGCGCTCGTGATGTGCGGCGGCCGCGGCACGCGCCTGCGACCCGAAATTGAGGCCGAAAAACCGCTCGTCGACGTGGGCGGTCGACCGATGGTCGACCACGTGCTCGGGGCACTCCGCGAGAGTCGAATCGAGCGGCTCTATGCGGCCGTTTCGCCGGCGACACCCGACACTGCGGCGTGGCTGGCGGCGAGGGATGTGACGGTGATCGAAACCGCCGGCGAGGGGTACGTCGCTGATCTCGGCGAGGCACTCGATGTCGTTGGACGACCGGTGCTGACCGTCACTGCGGATCTACCGCTGCTGGCGGCCGAACACGTCGACCGCGCGCTGGACGCTGCCGACGGTCGATCGCTGTCGGTCTGTGTCCCGCTGTCGGTCGCCGAGTCAGTCGCCACGCGCGTCGAGACGACCGTCGAGCACGATGGGTCGACAGTCGTTCCAACAGGGCTCAACGTCGTCGGAAAGCGCGGAGACCGGCGAGCCGTCTGGGATGATCGGCGGCTCGCGCTCAACGTCAACCGCCCGGCCGACCGCCGGCAGGCCAGCCGCCTGCTTTCGGATTCGAGATAATTCGTTGTTGAATAGGATACTGTCTCTCGGCGAACGGCAAGATTCGCTGTTAATACAAGTATAAATTGTTCCGGAACTCATTAACGGACTGAATGGACCCCCACATCCTCGATTCGCTCACCCGCGTTCCCCACGGCGGGGCCTCGGACCCCGAACTGCTGGATTTCAGCGCAAACACCAACCCAGTTTCGCCGCCAGGCACCGTCTCCGTCTACGAGTCCGCGTTTCCGGCTTCCCGACGCTATCCTGTCGACGACTACTGTGAGTTCCGGGCGGCCGCTGCCGAATACATCGGTGTCGAGGGCCGTCAGATCATCCCCGCGGCGGGCGCGCTGGCCGGCATGCGGCTGGTGTTTTCGCTGCTCGTCGACCCGGGCGACAGCGTCGCCGTCCCCGCGCCGAGTTTCGGCGAGTACGACAAGGAAATCCGCCTGCAGGGCGGCGAGCCCGTTTTTGTTTCCTACGATGAAATCCTGGACGTCGACCCCGCCGACTACGCGCTGGTGGTCGTCTGCAATCCAAACAACCCGACCGGCACCGGCTACCCGCCGGCCGCACTGCACCGACTGGCAGAGCGATGCCAGGACGCCGGCTCGACGCTGCTGGTCGACGAGGCCTTTTTGGACTTCACCGACACGCAGTCGATGGCTGGCACCGACAGCGTGGTTGTCGCCCGTTCGCTCACCAAGATTTTCGGGCTGCCCGGCCTGCGGGCGGGCTTTTTGGTCGCCAGCGGCCAGCTCCGCGAGCGACTGGACGTGGCCCGGCCGGCATGGGCGTTGAGCACGCCCGCCGCCGCAGTTGGGGCTCACTGTCTGGACGACATCGCCTTTGTCGACGAGACCAGAGCGCGCGTCGACAGCGAGCGTGAGCGACTGGCCGACCGGCTGTCCGAGCGGTTCGACGTCCATGCGTCGGTGGCCCCCTTTCTGTTGTGTGGGACCAGCAAGCCCGTCGACGAAGTGGTCGCCGAGGCACGCGCCGGTGGCGTTGCGATCCGAGATGCCACGACGTTCCGCGGCCTCGAGTCACACGTCCGGGTTGCAGTCAAGCGCCCGGATGAAAACGACCGGCTGCTTGAGGCACTCGGCGTCTGAGTCGACCGCTCACCGGAGTTTGCTGCGGACGACTGCCGAACTCCCCTCGCTGAGCAGCACAATACCGAGAATCGCGATCAGAATCGTCAGCGCGGCGTCCCACCGGAAAAAGTCAAGCACGGCAAACAACTCAGCGCCGATACCGCCCGCGCCGACAAACCCGAGGACCGTCGAGGAGCGAACGTTGATATCCCACCGATAGGTCGTAATGCCGACAAAAGTGGGTTTGACCTGCGGGACGATTCCGTACACCATGACGTCGACCCAACTGCCTCCAGTCGCCCGGATCGCTTCGGGCTGGCGGGGGTCGATCTCCTCGATGGCTTCGCCCAACAGTTTGCCAATAAAGCCGACCGACCGGATACCGATGGCGACGACGCCCGCCAGTGGACCAGGCCCAAAGACCACGACACAGAGTAGCGCCCAGATAATGACGCTGACCGAGCGGGTGACCGTCACGACAAGTGTGCCGGCGAGATACGTCAGGCGGGTCGGCGAGGTGTTTTCGGCCGCGAGGTAGGCAACCGGGATTGACAACAGCACCGACAGCCCCGTCCCGAGCACCGCGATGTTGACCGTCTCGATCAGTGGGCCGATTATCTCGGAGCTGTAGGCCGTATCGGGTGGATACATCCGGCCGAGGAGATCCTGGACCTCGGCGGGAGCCGACAGCACGAAATCGTATCGAACGCCGAGCGCCTGCCAGGCCCATGCGAAACCGACCAGCGTTACAAGCAGGCCGGCGAACCGACCGAGTCGCTGTCGACGCGTCCGGTGTTCCCAGTGGGGTGTGTCAGCGGCCATCACTGAATCCGCCTCCGAAGTCGCGTACTGATGAGTTCACCGGCCAACACGATCAGGATGATGCTGAGGATAATCGCCATCGAAAAGCCGTAATCGAATCGCTCGAAAGAGGTAAGCAGCACCTGGCCGATGCCGCCCGCGCCGACGATGCCGATAATGCTGGCCGACCGGATGTTCATATCCCACCGATAGATTGCCAACCCGACCATGCGGGGCATCACCTGCGGCAGAAAGCCAAACAGGATAACGTCGAGCCGGCTGCCGCCGGTCGCCCGGATCGCGTCGATCTGGCCCTCGTCGATATCCTCCAACTCCTCGGCCAGGAGCTTCGAGTAGAAGCCGACCGTCGTAAACACGAGCGTGACGACGCCCGCAAACGGGCCGAAGCCGAACGCCTTGACCGCGATAATCGCAAACACCAGGCCGTGAAACGCCCGCGAGAAAGTGATGATCCCGCGGCCGACCAGATAGCTCAAAAGCGGCGAGACGTTGCGAGCAGCCAGAAACGCAATCGGTATCGAGACGAGGACACCGACGATGGTCGCAACAACCGACATCGCAACCGTCTCGACGGTCCCCGAAACAATGACCGAGAGCTCGTGGCGACCGACGCCCTGAAACGTCAGCATCCGGGCCAGCAGGTTCGACCCCTCCGAGACACCGAGCAACAGGCGGTCGACCGAAACCCGAAGCTGGAGGGCGTTCCAGCCGACAAACGCGACGACGAGCGCGTAAATTGTGTGTTTGATTCGATGGCTGCCGAAGGCGGTCGGTCGACGCCAGTTGCGAGATGGTGTGTCAGCCAGCGAGTCAGTCGTCGGGTCGGCGTCGCCAGTAGTCATCGACGGTGGAGATCCGTGCTGTCGACTGGTGTGGCCGTCCCGGCCGATAAGTCGCTTGACCCACGGGTCGACTGTTTGCCCTCCCGGTAGATCGTATCCTCGATACCCTCATCAAGCTGGCTTGCGGGGCCGTCGTAGACGACCTGCCCGTTCGCCAGACCAATGATTCGGTCAGCGTACGCGACTGCGAGGTCGACCTCGTGAATATTTATCAGGACGGGAACTTCCTCGTCGCGGGCGATCTCGGTGAGCAGATCCATCACGTCACGCGAGGTCTCGGGGTCGAGACTCGATGTGGGTTCGTCGACGAGCATGATTTTGGGCTCTTGGATAATCGCCCGCGCGATGCCGACACGCTGGCGTTGACCGCCCGACAGTTCGTCGGCGCGGTTGTTTTCGAACCCAGAAAGGCCGACTCGTTCGAGGATTTCAAACGCTCGGTCGACGTCCTGCTGTGGAAAATCCCGCCGAAACGCCCGCCACGAACTCAGATAGCCGAGCCGGCCCGACAGGACGTTTTCCATCACCGTCAGTCGCTCAATGAGGTTGTACTCCTGAAATATCATCCCCATATCGCGTCTGACTTCGGGGAGCTGTTTGTCGGGGAGAGTCGTGATCTCGCGTCCGTCGAGTCGAACCGTGCCGCTGGTGGGTTCGACTAAGCGATTAAGACACCGGACGAGCGTGCTTTTGCCGGCTCCGCTCGGGCCGATGATGGCAACGATCTCGTTGTCCGAGATGTCGAGCGAGACGCCATCGAGGGCGATATCACCGGAGTCGTAGACTTTGCGAAGCGAATCTATCTGGAGCATGGGAGGCCAGCAGTGAGTCGACAGGTTACTCGTCGATGTTGTCTTCGGTGTATTCGATCTCTTGGGCCTCGTGGACTTGAAGCACGGGATCGTAGTGGGTGGCGTAATCAATCGGCGCGAACGTATCGAACCGGTTGACGACCTCATACAGATCGGTGTCGCCGTAGTCGTACTCGAAGTGGGCGCGCTCGATTCCCTCACGAACCTCCTCGGGGAGGTTGTACTGGTAACACATCGGTCCCAGCGGGCGGGCGAACGGCCCAGCCCAGACGACTTTGAGCTCTTCGGCGTTGATTTCGTCGTCGTTGTCCATTACTTCGGGAATCGGGCCAGCGACTGGGCCGACCTCGTAGTCGCCGAGATAGATGCCCCGAACGCTCCGGAAGTGGCCACCTGAGAAGGTGATCTCGTAATCCTCGCCGGGGACGATCCCCTCCTGTTCTTCGAGATACAGCGAGGGTTCGAGATGGCCGGATCCGGATGTCTGTTCGGTGTGGACGACATCACGGCCGACGAGATCGTCGACGGTGTTGACGTCATCGTTGTCGATCCGGGTGATCACCCACAGCCGATTGCCGAAGGTGTTGTCGCCGTACGGCATGGCAAAGGGAACTGCGCCGGTCATGTTGACCGCGAACGGGACGTTACCCGCCGCAACGCGTGCGATATGCAGCCGTTCGGAGCGGAAGGCTTCGACCATCGCCGCATACGAATCGATGATCTGGACCTCGACTTCGCGGCCGGTTTCGGCCTCGATGTTCTCGATAAGTGGGTCGAGTCCCTCCTCGTAGACCTGCTGTTCTTCGCCAGGCGTCCACGCAAAAATCAGTGGCTCAGGATCGATGATTTCGTCGGCCTCGCTGGAGTCGCGTGGCGCCCGACCGTAGCGCGGTTCGTCGCGCGGTTCGAAGTTTTCTTCGAGCTCTTCAATCGACGCGCGGGCGAACCCTTCTTCGATGAGTCGACCCGCCGGCTGGGGGTACTCCGGATCAAGCGGATCGAAGTCGGGATACTGGTCGTAGTCGACGTCGATTTCCTCGCTCTCGTCGCCGAGACAGCCCGCAAGCAGGCCGACGCCCGCCGCACCGCCGGCAGTCAGCAACGCACGCCGGGTTCGGTTGAGTTGATCAGTCATTACCCAGTGATACCACCCATGGCTTTTGTAAGTTAGTATTTGTCTCGTGTTTACTCAGTTGAATATCTGACTACTACAACCAAGTAATACCTGCGTCAACGCTCACAGCCCGAGCCCCAACAGACGGTTCGCAAGCAGTCCACACAAACTGAGCGCCAT
>CAZOOU010000037.1:0-10203 GCA_964581495.1 uncultured Haloferacaceae archaeon | reverse complement strand
CCGCTGATCCAGTCGCAAATTCGGCTCCGGACCAGCCACGGCCAGGTTGCCGGCTCCGGCGAGGGGTACGGTGCGAATCAGGCGTTCCACGTCGCGCTCGACAAACTCGAACGGAACGTCTTGGAACTCAAAGGCATCAACGCCGACAAGGAGTACCGTGGCCAGCTGCTGCGAAAACTCAACGAGATCTGAAGCTGCCGTCCAGCCCCTCTATTTTTGTCGATAGCTCGCTAGTATGGCCGTCGAATCGCCGTCAGGGACTTCGTCATGTTTTTGAGCGCGCCCAAGTAAGAAGAAACTATGAGCGCAGACGACAAGTATCCCGCAGAGTCCGGGCGTCGACGCTTCGTCAAGGGCGTTGTCGGCGGCGCGGCACTCGCCGGTGTCGGTGCCACCGGAGCCGTCTCGGTTAACACACTCACCAGAGCAGCCGGGGCTGGCGGTGGGCCAGTCGAGGCAATGGTGATCGAACGAACCGGTGGCCCAGCACCCCACGGGATGCCGCAGGTCCCCATCGAGATCGACGACAACGGCGATATCATGGGCGTCTGGCCCGAGATCGATGTCGAAGAGATCGAAGGTGTCGAAGTCGAGATTGCCCGCGAGGAGCTCGGCGGCATGGAGTACTCCCAAGAGTGGTTCCAGTACTGTGGCCACGAGTCCTACGAGGGGTTGGAGCCGAACTTCGATTCGGACAACTACCTCAAATCCGACGGCCTGACCAGCTACGAGTGGCAGCAAGAACAGAAAGACGAGGGAGATCGGCTCAACGTCAGCGATTTCGAGGATTATGAGGACTGGGGCAACGACGTGGGTGCGGCCGGGATCGGCAAACCCGCAGCAACCGTCTGGCGCTCCGAGGATACCGAAAACACACTCCCCGTTATCCTGCTCCGGTCGACGCTGATCGAAGAGGCCGCCCAGGACAACGAGTGGCTCCAGGCAAGCACCGATCAGGGCTTTATTGCGTGGCTCAACAAGTGTACACACTTCTGTTGTGTGCCGAGCTACAAGCTCGCGCCCGATGCCCACCGATACGACGCCGAGGACGGCGTCTACTGTCAGTGCCATCAGTCGGTGTACGATCCGTTCTCGATCAGCAGCGCGCTGTACATCGCCCGGCCGCGTCCCGAAGACTGATCGAGCATCGACCGGCCATCGAAGCGAATCGGCCGACGACCCCCGACTTTTTCTGCGTTCTCCGCCCACTACCCTTATGAGCGATCAGACTGGATTCGACGGCGAGCTTGACCGTGCCCGAAGCCTCCTGGATGCGGCGGATCTCACTGCGGTCCACGTGGGCGTCATTCACGACGACCGTACCGTCGACACGGTGGCCACACGCCGAACCGACGGCGACACGGATGCCGAACTCCATGCGCTGTCGCTGCTTGCGACCCACATTCGAGCAGTCGCCACCGAGGCGGGCGTCGACTACGAAACTGTGGCGGCGGATGCCGCCGCAATCGCCGCCCAGCTCGAAGAGCTACCGATAGAACAGTCAGCAGCTACCGATAGCGAAGACGACGAACAGCGCAAACAGAGCAACACCGAACACACCGACGGCGAAGCCTGACCTCTACTTGTACGCAGTATGGCCCCTATCTATCCGCGGTAGTCACTGACTACGGCTAGTTATTCGCCGGCAAACCGGTAGCCAGCGAGCGAGCGACAGTGGTCTGCAAGCTCGCCGGTCGCACGTTCCAAGCGGTCGACGGCCGGCTTTTGCTGTCGGTCGCTGTTGAGCAGGAGTTCGACGCGCTGGTCGCCGAGCGAGACGAACCCCAAGCCGTGTTTGTCGGCCGTCGTCCGGAGTCCGAGTCCCACAGCTGCCCGCCCGTCGATCAGCCGGCGGGCGGGGCTTTCGACGGCTTTGACCGTCGACTCGAAGCCTTCGATGGCGTCGACGAGGCTGTGTCGACTGACGCCGCGGTCGGCGGCCACCTCCGCGAGCGCGTTCGAGAGACTGGTACGGAGCCCTGAGGTCGTCTCGCGGTTGACGAATCGGAGGTCGCTGTCGACCAGATCACCCAGCGTTTCAAGCCCGTGGGGGTTGCCATCAGCGACGAGTAGCCCCCACTCGCGGTACCATTGGCCGACCGAGACAGCCCCGTCTGGGCTATCCTGTGGGCCGGCGACAACGGTGAAATCCGGCAGCCCGTTGCGGAGTCGACGCAAGCCTTCACGGCTCCCGAGCGGGAGATACCGCGTCGAGCCGACCCGGTCGAGCAGTGCGTCGAGTGCGGGGTCGTCTTCGCCGATGCCCAGCAGTTCGGGAGGCGAGACATCGGGCGAAAAAAGATTGACGCGGACGCGCTCGCCAGCCGCAAGATAGTCCGTGTTGGGCTCGATTTGGACGACGCCGTCGGCTTCGGCGAGGCTCATTGTTGCCCCGGACCCCTTGTCGACTGGATATACCAACCGTCGACCCTCGCCGTCTTCGAACACACCGACCGAAAGCAGCCGGAGTCGACCCGCCTCGGAGCGGGCTTCGGTCGCCATCTCACCGGTGAGGCTGGCAGTCGCTGGCTCCGGTCGACCAGCCGCCGCCCGGACCGCGGGAGCGACGAAGGTCCGGAAAATGGTTAGCGCGGAGACGGGGTAGCCCGGCAGCCCGATGTAGGCCGACTGGCCGCCGTCGCTGCGGTCCAGTCGCCCAACGAGCATGGGTTTGCCAGGTTTGACCGCCACGCCGTGAACGAGGAGTTCGCCACGGTCTTCGATCACCCGATAGATCACGTCGACCGCGCTCGCGGAGGTCGAACCCGACGAAACGACGAGGTCACACTCGTCGGCCGCGTTGCGGAGCAGTCGCTCCATTTCCTCGAAATCGTCGCCAGCGTGCGGATAGACAACGGGTTCGCCGCCGGCAGCCTCGACGCCCGCGGCGATGGTGTAGCTGTTGACGTCGTAGATCTCGCCGCGCCCGCTGTCGAGAGGCTCTCCTGGACGGACGAGTTCCTCGCCGGTCGAGATGATCCCCACCCGCGGCGCGTCGACGACCGGGACCGACTCGCAGCCGACAGCCGACAGCAGGCCGATCTCGCGGGGCGTCAGCCGCGTTCCCGGTCCGAGTGCACGGGTGCCGGCGGCAATGTCCGCGCCGGCGACCATCACGTTCTCGCCGGGGGTGACCGTCGTTCGACACTCGATTCGTTTTTGTCCGGTGGCCTCGATTTCGTCGGTTCGTTCGACGATGACGACCGCGTCCGCGCCTTCCGGCAGCACCGCGCCCGTTGAGGTCTCAACGCAGGTTCCGGGATCAACAGTCACGTCGGGTTTCTCGCCGGCGTGGACTGTTCCAGCGAGGTCGAGCGTGACTGGGTCGACCTCGCCTGCGTCGACCGTATCCCGTGCTCGCACCGCGTAGCCGTCCATCGAGGCACGGTCGAACCCCGGTACGTCGATTTCGGCGTCGACGCGTTCGGCGAGCACCCGTCCATGAGCAGCCTCGAGGTCGACCTGTTCAGTGCCGGCCGAAAGCGAGAGCGAATCGATAACATCGCGGACTTCGTCGGGGTCGGCCAGCGTCCGAAACTCCTTGCGACTCATGGCAGTGCCTCCCAGTACTCGACAGTAACCTGCTCGCCTTCGGCATACCCCTCACGGGATTCAGGAACGACAACCCAGCCGTCGGCCAGCGCGACGCTCGACAGCACGCCCGCACCCTTCACGCGAACCGGAGTGGCGCGGAGGCCATCCGCAGTCGACTCTGTTTCGACCCGTGCGAACGTTCGGGTGGCGGGCTCGCTGGGGAGTTTACGGGTGAGTGTCGCCGCACGAGTCGGGAGTGGTTCGGGCGGTAGGTGGCCCATACTTTTAATGGCGGGTCGGAGGAACTGCACCGCGTTGAGCAGACAGGAGACAGGGTACCCTGGCAGCATGAGGACGGGTGTCTCCTCGACGATACCGAGTGCGACGGGGTAGCCGGGTTTGATGGCGACGCCGTGGACCAACACCTCGCCGAGTTCGTCGACGACCTCGGGGATCAGATCACGCTCGCCGACCGACGAGCCGCCCGTGGTGACGATGATATCCTTCGTGAGATCGCGCTGGATCGCCGCACGGAGGGCAGCCTCGTCGTCGGTGACGATATCTCGGTAGGTTGCCTCGCCACCCCAGCGGTCGACGAACTGCGAGACTGTCTGGCCGTTGGTTTCGATGATCTCGCCGGGTTCAGGGTCGGCGTCGACCAACTCCTCGCCGGTCGGAATCACGCCGACAGTTGGCTGTTTATACACGGTGATCTCCCAGAGGCCGACCGATCGGAGCAATCCCAAATCGGAGGGCCGAAGACGGTGGCCCGGCTCGAACAGCGTCTGGCCCTCCGCAACGTCCTCGCCGGCGTCGCCGACGTTCTGGCCTTCGGCAACAGCTTCGTGGACGACGATTGTGTCGTCGTTTTCGTCGACCTGTTCGATCATGACGACTGCGTCGGCTCCCTCCGGGAGCTCGCTGCCGGTGTGAACGCGGCTCGCCGTGCCGGGCAGCACTGAGGCTTCGCTCTCGGTTGTTTCGAGAATCTGTGGTGAGTGGTCGCTGGCTCCGAGTGTGTCTTCGGCCCGGACCGCAAAGCCGTCCATCGCCGCCCGATCGTAGTTCGGCACGGGGTTGGGTGCGGTGATCGTCGCAGCGACCGCCCGGCCGTCGACCATGTTGAGTGGCAAGCGTTCGGTGCGTTCGTGAGCGTCGAACGCCGCCAACAGGCACTCACGGGCGTCTTCAAGTGGGGTTCGATGTTTAAACCCCGAGCTGCGTCTGGCTTCGTTTGGCATACCTCGTGTTGTGCTGCCGGCCATAAAAGCCCGCGCGGTCCATGCTGTTGTGGCTCCCGAGACAGTCGACAGCGACCGCGGGGTTTTTCGACGTTGCGTTCATACACTACTGTATGTCAGCACTGCGCGATGCGCTTCGAGAACTTCCGGATGCGGTGTTTGCGGACCTTCTTGAATCAGACGACGCCTACCAGCTCGTGTTGGACGTCCCCGGAGTCACCGCCGAGACCGCCGAGATAGTCGCCGACGGCAGTCGGTTGACCATCGAAGCCAGACGCGAAAAAGCCGTCCCTGAAGGCTTTCGGTATCTCCGTGAGGATCGACCACTGTTTCTCGACGCGGAGTTGCCGTTGCCACGGGATGCCGACGGCGAGGCCGCCTCGGCGGTCGTCGACCGCGGCGTGCTCGAAATCTCGCTGCCCAAAACCACCGACGGTTCGGGCGAACCCATTCCGATCGACGACGCCGCGGAGTAGGTGATCACTCTGGTCTCTCTCCGTGCCTACTGGCGATTCGTCATCGTCTTCTATCAGTTTTCGCCACTGCTTGTCGCCTACCTACGGGACCGCAATCGGTTTCTGTTGTTCGGCGGCTCGCGGCGCGTTACGACCGACATGCAGCTCGAACGCGCCGAAGTACTGTTAGAGACGCTGCTCACCCTCGGGCCGACGTTTATCAAACTCGGCCAGCTGCTGTCGACACGGCCCGACATTCTGCCAAAAGCGTATATCGACGTGCTGTCGAGCCTCCAGGACGACGTCCCACCGGCTCCGTGGCCCGAATCCAAGCAGGTAATCGAAGCCGAGTTGGGCCCCGTCGAGGAGGTGTTCGACGAGTTCGACACCGAGCCGATCAGCGGCGCGAGTCTGGGACAGGTGTATCTCGCCACGTATGAGGGCCAGCAGGTCGCGGTCAAGATCCGCCGGCCCAACATCGAATCGCTGGTCGAGGCTGACCTTCGGGTGCTTCGATGGTCGGTGCCGATTCTCGTGCGGTTTATCGGCGAGGGGCGAGCCTTCTCGCTGGATAACCTGACCGACGAGTTCGCCAAAACCATCCGCCAAGAGATGGATTACGCCCGCGAGCGTGACATCCTCGAAGAGATACGCGGCAATTTCGGTGCGAATCGAGATATCCAGATTCCAGAGTCGGTCGACGACGCCTGTGGCCCGCGTGTGCTCACGATGGAATACCTCCCAGGCGTCAAGATCACCGACACGGAACGGCTCGACGAGATGGGGCTGGACCGCACGGAGCTGGCGACCAAACTCCAGCGGATCTACCTGCAGATGATCGTCCAAGACGGCGTGTTCCATGCGGACCCCCACCCCGGCAATCTCGCGGTCGCCGAGGATGGCTCGATCATCTTCTATGATTTCGGCATGAGCAGTACGGTCGACCCCTTCATCCAAGACAAGATCGTCGAGTTCTACATCGCCGTGGCTAACCAGGATATCGACGCGATTCTCGACACCCTGATCGATATGGGGACGCTTAGCCCGACCGCCGACCGCAAAATCATGGGCGAAGTCATGGAGCTGGCGATTGCCGACGCTCGGGGCGACGACATCGAGCAGTACCGTGTCAACCAGATCATCGAGCAGGTCGAATCGACGATTTACGAGTTTCCGCTTCGTTTGCCCCGAAACCTCGCGCTCGTGTTGCGGGTCGCCACCGTTGTCGAGGGCGTCTGTGTGACGCTCGACCAGGATTTCGATTTCATTTCGGTAGCCACCGACTACCTTACCGAAGAGGGGTACCGTGAGGAGACAGCCAAAAAACTGTTCGCCGAGGGTGGCCAGCAGGTCCAACGGACCACTCAAGCGTTGTTTACGGTGCCGCCGAAGCTTGATCGCGTCCTGGATACGATCGAACGGGAAGACCTGACGGTCAACGTCCAGATCGACGACAAAAACCACGTTTTGGATAAACTCGCCAAACGCATCTCGTACTCTATTATCGTCGCTGTCGGCCTGCTTTCGGCGTCGATTATCTATGCGTTTGCCAACGAATGGCGCATTTCGGTGGCGATTCTCGGGCTGACCGCTCCGATGGTGTTTTTCCTCTATCGGTCGTTCAAACAGCCCAGCGGCCTGCGGGCCCGCCCGCAGTTCACCCGCCAGAACCTTCGCGAAAAGCGTGGCCCCGGCAACGAGTAGTCGCTGGTTACCACCGGGTAGTCGTCGACTACGGCATGAAAATCAGCAGCTGTCTACCATCTTTCGCCTCCAACTTTCTTCGACCGTCGCCATGACAGACCGGCGGCTGTCAGTGGCGGCTGTGACAGTACGGACCGCAAAACAGCGACTACTCACCTTGTAGCTTGGCGAACTGATCGAGAAGTTCGTCGGCTGACTCGCCGGAATCATACGTCAGCGAGCCGCGGTACTCCGACCGCTGTTGGTCGAAATCCGCATCGACAGTCGCCGTCTTCTGTTCTCGTCGCTCGTGTTCGGCCTCGTCATACGCACCCATAGACATGGTATACCATAACATGGATTTGCGTCAATATATACCTAACGATCCTTCAGGTCGACCAGTGAGAGATGGGGGCTGTCTGGATCAGAATATGTAACTCCCCCCGATTCCTCATAGAATATGTGGCACGACCGCTTCGTTTCAGGTACGCCCCCGGCGGCTGGTCGCTCGGCCGGATTCGGTCGGCCGTTCTCGGCCCGCTGGATTCCAATCTCGGCGCAGAGATGCACACCGCGTGGTTCCGGCCGCCGGCCGGCTACCAGGCGCGCCGTTTTGAGATGGACAACGGCGATATTGCGCTGTTTTGCTGGACCGACGGCGACGAGGGGCCCGCAGGCGTCGACGGTGGGCCTGGAGCCTACTGGCTCGGCAACACCGAAACCCCGAGCTCGCTGTGGCGAACCGAAAAGTACGGTTTCGAGGAGGTCCCCTACCCCGTCCGGCGGTGGGCCGAACGCGAGCTGTTGGCCCAGCTCCACATGGAGTCGCCGTGGCTCGAAGCCTACCCGCATATCTCGTGGTACTTTTTGAGCGTGTTTCTCTCGAAGGACGGCCGCGAGACGACGCGGGAGTTTTTCCGCGATCATGCCGCAGGGTTTCCCGATACGACCGCCGAGGAGGCGCTCGACTACTATGAGTCGGTGCTTCATACGGGCGCGCTCGATCCCTACCAGCCGGAGATGGCCGGCAAGCTCGGCACCTCCAACTATCTGGATCTCACCCGGATGACTGCCGCGATGGGCGAGTTCAACGCGGCCAAACTCCTACTTGATGCGGGCTACGAGATCACACCGGAAATCGAGGTGACGACGGGTCACTCGATTGATTTCCGTGCGGACCCGCCAGGCTCCGACGGTGAGGGCGGCGTGCTGGTTGAGGTGACTCGCCCGCTGCCGCCCGGTCGACGATCGGCCGACTCGCCGCTGACCGCGCTGCGCGAGACGGCCAAAACCAAAACCGACGGGCAGCTCGATGCCCATGCGGGTGGCGTGGTGCTTTTCGTCGACTGTTCGTCGTTTCCGGACGACGACTGGCGAACAATTGTTGCCGAACAGCCGGACGTTCGACACCGGCCGGCAGTTGTCTTTCGGGTTCGGCCGGCTGGCTCGATTGAGGGGTATAAAAAGGGGAGTCTCCCGCTGTCGCTTGCGTCGGCCGTCGAGTTCGTGTAAGCGACCGAACTAAAACGAGACCTGCTGGGGGCCCGTTTCGCCAGGTGTGTACTGATCGCGGTCGCTGTAAAACCGGCGGCCGATGGCTTTGTGACTGACACCACTCAGCAACGACTGTCTGACTGCTTCGGGCGTATCGAACGTCTCTTCGCCCAACCGGCCGAGGATTTCGCCGACCGTCTCGGTGCCGTTGTGGAGTTCGATCTCGTTGTCGCCGCAGGCAGTGATGATATCACTGGTTGTCATTGGGTACTGGAAGTCGACGAACGCAGTGTCGCTTGTACTGAGTCGCATGGCTTACCATATCAGCGAGAGTCTATAATGATTGTCCATAAGGTATTGGGTACGCCTCCCCACTATTAATATTCATTAAGGTCTTGTCGGTGTGGTCTTGAGTCAGGACGGTCTAGGGGACGTATGAACACCGCGCCGGTTGCGGATCTCCATATCCACACGACCGCGTCGGATGGCGTGCTCACCGTCGGCCAGCTGCCGAGGGCCGCCCGCCGCGCTGGCGTCGAGTGGGTTGCGGTCACTGATCACGACCTGATACATCCCGCGCTGTCGGCCCCAGTGACGACACACGAGGCAGTTACCGTTATCCGGGGCATCGAACTCCGCGTCGACGCTGGCGACCAGCGCGTCGACCTGCTGGGGTACGGTGTCGAGCCCACAGCCGAACTCGAAGCCGAACTCGACCGGCTGCAGGCCGACCGACAGACACGCGGTCGACGGATCATCGAGCAGGTCGAAGCCCATCTCGGTGTCGAGCTTCCAGTCGAGCCACGGCCAGGTCTCGGCCGACCACATATCGCCCGTGCAATCGAAGACAGCGAGGCCGACTACGACGTCGACCGCGCGTTTGCGGAGCTAATCGGAAACGATGGCCCTTGTTATGTCCCGCGGGCGGTCACCCCCGTCGACCGAGGAGTCGAACTGTTGTCGAACTCGGCTGCGGTTGTCAGCCTCGCCCATCCGTTTCGGTACCCCGACCCCGAGGCCGCCCTGGAGTTGGCGGCTCAGCTTGATGCGGTCGAATACGCGTATCCGTACGGCAGACCAGTCGACACCGAGCTGCTCGATGAGGTGTGTGAGACGCACGGTCTCATCCGGACGGGCGGCAGTGATGCCCACGACAAGCAGGTGGGGCGGGCGGGACTCGACCGCGAGACGTTCGCGCGGTTTCGGCGTCGACTGCAGCGAACGCTGGGTTAAACCGTCTGGGACCCCAACAACGGGTATGCGCTGTCATTACTGCGACGATGAGGCCGCGTTTGCGGCCGAAAAAGGCGGGCTAAAAGTCGGCCTCTGTGCGGATCACTTCCGCGAGCGGCTCGAAGAGATCAGCGACTCGGCCGAACTCGCTGAACTCGAAGAGCAACTCGACGTGACCAGAACCGACTGAGTAGCGGAATCCATTTGAGCGCGGCGTGTGGTAGCTTCGGTATGTCATTCGAACCCACTGACCGACCCCGTCGACTCCGGACCGACGGGATCAGACCGCTGGTTAGCGAGACGACGCTGGACGCACAGGACCTCATTGCGCCCGTTTTTGTCGACGAAACCATCGACGAACGCCTTCCCATCTCATCGATGCCGGGCCACGAACGCGTTCCTGTCAGCGAGGCTGCCGACCGCGTCGACGAGATCCGCGAAACCGGTGTCGAGGCAGTGATCGTCTTCGGCATTCCCGACTCGAAAGACGAGATCGGCACCGAGGCCTACGCCGACGACGGCGTCGTTCAACAGGGGATTCGAGCAATCAGCGAGCACACTGA
>CAZOOU010000036.1:0-10256 GCA_964581495.1 uncultured Haloferacaceae archaeon | reverse complement strand
ATAACGTCCGTACGTTTACCGACGAGCACACCCGACGGCGCGACGAGTCGACCCAACAGTCGACTCGCTCGGACGAAGAGCTGCGCTGTCCGGAATGCGAGGGGCAACTCGCGACCGACACCGAACACGGCGAGACCGTGTGTGTCGACTGTGGGCTCGTCGTCCAAGAGGACGAGATAGATCACGGCCCCGAATGGCGCGCGTTCGACAGCAGCGAAAAGGATCAGAAATCCCGCGTCGGCGCGCCGACGACGAATATGATGCACGACAAGGGCCTGAGTACGAACATCGGCTGGCAGAACCGCGATGCCTACGGCAAATCGCTGTCGTCGCGCCAGCGCGAAAAAATGCAGCGGCTTCGAACGTGGAACGAACGGTTCCGTACCCGCGACAGCAAAGAACGGAATCTCAAGCAGGCGCTCGGCGAAATCGACCGGATGGCTTCGGCGTTGGGCCTCCCGGACAACGTCAGAGAGACAGCCTCCGTGATCTATCGCCGGGCACTCACCGAGGATCTGCTACCGGGTCGATCCATCGAGGGTGTGTCGACCGCATCGCTGTACGCGGCGGCCCGACAGGCCGGAACGCCCCGGAGTCTCGACGAGCTGACGGGTGTCTCGCGGGTTGACAAAGACGAGATCGCTCGCACCTACCGCTACATCGCCCGCGAGCTCTCGTTGGAGATCAAGCCAGCCGACCCCGAACAGTACGTCCCGCGGTTTGCCTCTGATCTCGATCTGTCGGATGAGGCTGAACGTCGAGCCCGCGAACTGCTGTCGACGGCGAAAGCCCAGGGCGTCCACAGCGGCAAGTCGCCCGTTGGCCTCGCAGCCGCGGCAATCTATGCGGCCTCGCTGCTCACCAACCAGAAGGTCACCCAAAGCCAGGTCAGCGAGGTGGCCAACATCTCCGAGGTGACGATCCGCAACCGGTATCACGAACTGCTTGAGGCCGACCAAGAACACGGGTTGGCCTAACTCGCCTGCCTGTTTTTGCGTGCGCGCGTTTCGACCGATGCATTGTCGACTGCTCTAACACAGAGTCAAGGAACAGCCACCAGCCGAGTTAGGCTTTGGTTCCGACCACTTTGGGGGCAGTACGGCGGTCTTTGAGCCACGAGCCGGCCGCGCCGCCGATCATCCCGGGAATCGCGTGGATCGCAAGCATGAGCCCGCCGAAGCCAACGATACCAAGCGTCAACACGAGCCCACCGAAGAGGACGGTCGTCGCTGCGGCGAGAACCAACACGACAAGCGAGCCAAAGACGGTGGCGAGCCCACCGTGGATCGCACCCGATTTTATTGATCCGCCAACGACGTAGCCCGCGGCGAGCCCGCCAAGCGCACCGACAACGCCCCAAGAGCCGAAGATGCCGGCACTCGCCGAACTCGCATACAAGAATCCGCTGAGGACTCCGAGCACAAGCGTTACACCGAAGCCGATACCGATAGCTGCGTAGTTTACCTTCATGATCAACTGTGTTGTACGTCGGCTGTGGATTTAACTGTCGTTTCACGGTCGACGGATTGTCCAGTCAACTGGACCAGCCGCGCCGCCGATCACCCCACCGATTCGTCGACGAACAGGTTTGAATACCGACCCATCGTGGCACTGGTATGGAGACAACGCGTCATTTTACCTCGACCGTCTACATCGTCAACGACGGTGCGACAGCATTGCACCATCACGACCGACTCGGGATTCGTATTCCGCCGGGTGGCCACGTCGACCGCGACGAACTCCCCCACGAGGCCGGCATTCGAGAAGTTCGAGAGGAAACTGGGTTAGAGCCCCGACTCCTCCGGGAGACGGCCGATCTCGAACCGCCGGCCGGCGAGGTGCTGCCGCAGCCGGCTCATATGCTTTTGTACGACATCAACGTCCATCCCGACGGTACGGTGGGCCACCAACATATCGACCACATCTACTTTGCAGCCGTCGACAGCCGCGCAGTCGACCCTGGTGATGGTGAGGCCGCCGCCGCGGTCTGGGAGTGGTACACGCCGAGCGACCTCCGCGCCAGCGAGATCGATCCCGACACCGTCGACATCGGCTGTGAGGCGATTGCCGCGGTCGACGAGGCGAGTCGGTGACGAGTCACGCAACCGAGACCACGCACTCTGCGTTGAGTTTGTGATAGAATCAGGCACCCAGCGGAGACGTGGTGCTGTGGTATCCCACTGGGCGACTCCCCGTTTCAGATTGCGTCCGTTCCTTCGATGCCGGTGCGGACCTGGACTGCGTTTTCGACATCGAACACGAAGATCTTGCCGTCGCCAGGCTCGCCGGTGTGGGCAGCCTCGCTGAGTGCCTCGACGACATCTTCGGCTGGCGTGTCCGCAACAGCACACTCGATTTTGACTTTCTGGTGCAGGTCGACCGTGTACTCGCTGCCGCGCCAACTGCCTTTTTGGGCCCCACCAAGCTTGTCGAGATAGATAACCGCTACGAACATTTTGAAACCGCCTGTCGTTCCCCCAAGACACTGCTCATCTGATACACTCTGAGCTTCGTCTCATGACAGCTCCGAAAACGATGAATGGACGGTAGGGTGCCCCCGACAGCTGTGGCGGTTTGGTTTTCCCCCACGAACCGGCCACAGCCACTGCCGCCGTGGCCGAACTTCCCCAACGTCGGCCACGTTTCCATCCGCTCGGTTGTAGCCGCGTTCAGTTGAAAACAGTTGTTACCAGTCAGATATTTTTATTCTCTTACCAGTTTATCATTAATGGATATGTATGTGGGCTGTATATTTTGTTACAGCCGAGACGGCGTGCAGAATTCTGTTTCGTGCTTGATTTCGTTGTACCTGGTCGAATGACGCTGATATGCCGTGTTGACGGTGATCTACCAACATTACTGAGACTCTCTGTACTGTATACGCCTCAGTAGACAGTAGCTACTTCCATAACATGATTGAATTAAAACATGACGAAAGCACTCTTGGCCATTCGGCGCGACACGTTGGTATGACCGAGACAGAACTAGACCAAATCAACCTCGGGATCCTGTATCTGCTACAGCGTGACGCTCGCCACCACACAACCGCCGAGATCGGCGAGCAGGTTGGGCTTTCGGCGAGCGCGGTCGGCAACCGGATTCGGACGCTGGAAGACCGCGGCATCATCAAGGGGTACCATCCGACCGTCGACTACGAACAAACGGGGTTCGAACACCATCTCTTGGTAAGCGCGACCGCCCCGTTTGAACAGCGCGAACAAGTCGTTGAGGCGGTCGAAGAAATCACTGGCGTCGCACACATCCGCAAAATGCTCACCGACGACCAGAACATCGTCGTTGAGATCATCGGTCGGACACGCGATGAACTCAAAGAGACAATCCACGGACTCCACGAGGCTGGCCTCAGCGTCGACCGAATGGATATCATCGAAGACGAAATCAGCCAGCCGTTCAATCACGTCGGTAGAACAGTCGTCGAGCCCGAGTAGTGGCCGCCTACTCGCAGAGCGACCGAATAAACTGGCCGACGTGGTCGTCCATCCGTCGTTTGTAGCCGGCCTGCCGTGCCAGTCGGTCGAGTTCCCGACTCACGTAGCTGCCGTACTGGACGGCCTTTTTATCGGTCGACGCCACCGGTTTGGGCAGCACGTCTTCGTCCCGTGCGAACGCCCGCAACGCGATTTTTCGTTCCTCACCCGTCGCGAGCAACTCGCCGGGCAGCCGAAGCGCGGCGTCGACCACTCGGTCTTGGAGGAAGGGCGTCACCGGCTCAACGCCGACCGCCTCCAACCCACACACGTCGCGTTCAAGCTGTTCGGGGAGTGTCGTGATCGTCTCGTTGACGGCTTCACGAACGGTGTCGGCCTCAACGCGGTGGTCCGCTTTGGGGTCGACGACTTTTGAGTAGCCACCGAATAACTCGTCGGCTCCCTGGCCGAGCGCGAGTCGACTGTAGCCGTCCGCGCGAACGCGTTCGGCCACTAACAACAGGGGCAACGCAATCGACACGTCCATCGGGTTCGTTCGCCCAATCGCGCGGGCAACCCGCGGCACTGCCGTTTCGAGCGTTTCGTGGTCCAACTCGATCACAGAGAGGTCGTCGGTTCGACCCATCGCCGCGGCAGCCTCGCGGGCGGCGGCGATGTCGTGGCTCCCCTCGAAGCCGATTACGTACAACGGCGCGTCAGGGAGTCCAGCCGCAACAAGCGCGCTGTCGACGCCGCCTGAAAAGGCAACCGCGGTGTCGGCCGGCGTGTCCTCGTCGTCGATTCGCAGTGCCTCGAGTAGGGCCGTATTAACGGCTCGCTGAGCCGTGGCAGGATCGTCGACCGCTGGTTCGGGCATCGTTAGTCGCTGGCTATCGCCGTCGACAGTCCGCACTGCACCGGGCGGAACAACGACCGGATCGTCGAGCGCTGTTGGCACGAAGGCCCACGCCCCCTCGACGGTCGGATCGTCGGCTTCGCGCTCGCTGTAGAGCGGTTGTCGACCCAACACGTCGCGAACGAGTCGACCCTCGAATAGGCCGCCGAACCCACCCATCGCAGGTGGACCGCGGCCGCTCGCGCCGGGGAGTGGATCACCAGCGTCGAGTGCGGCACGAACCACCGCAGGGCTCGCACCCCGGAGTACGTCGTCGGCGTCGGTCATCGGTCAAACAGCCCGTTGAGTGCCCGACCGACGCGGCGTTTCGCGCCGCCGCCGAACTGCCGGAGGCTGATATGCCACGGCGTCCGGTGGCCGATGACGCTGGTTCGACCGTGGCGGATCGCTTCGAGAATGGCGTCGGCCGACCGCTCGTCGACGCCGACTTCGGTGACTGCCTGGCCGACCATCTCCGAGATGTGAGCGTCGCTGCCGGCGGTCATCGGCAGCCCGCGCTCGATGGCAAAGCGTTCGGCCTGGCGGTTTGCCCGGCCCGTAAACAGCCGGGAGTTGTACACTTCAATGGCGTCGGCGCTTGCCAGTTGGTCGTCGGTGATGTGTGGGGCAACCCCGTGGCGGGATTTCTGGAATGGGTGGGGGATGACGGCGATACCGCCCTGGTCGTGGATACGTTCGAGCGTTTCGTCGTAGGAGAGTCCCGGCGGGACGAGTTCGTCGATGCCGAAAGCGAGAATGTGGCCAGCCGCGCTCGATACTTCCATGCCGACAATGCCGACAAGGCCGTGGCCGGCGGCCTGTTTTGCGGCCTCGATGGAGGCGTCGATCTCGTCGTGGTCGGTGATCGCGAGCGCGTCGAGGCCCACCGCGGCGGCCTGTTCAAGCAGGAGCTCGACGGGATCGCGGCCGTCGTGCGACAGCGCGGAGTGGGCGTGAAGCTCGACCGTTAACACAGTCGACTACAGCGAATGGTCAGTAATAAACCCACTCAGTCGTGGTCGAACCCACACTCAGTCGTGGTCGACTGGGTCGGGGTTTTTGCGGAAGCTCGGGGCGATGATGGCGACGGTAACCAGCGTTGCAATGATGACCGCGACGCCGTAGGTGACCATCAGCATATCGCCCGACGCGATGCCTGCGAGGAGTTCCGAGGCGATAATCGCCGCACCGGCGACGGCGAGCGCGATTCCCGCGCCGCCCCATTTGATGTACTCGTTCATATCCGGACGTATATGGGGTATGGTCCAAAGAGCTATCGGATCATCTCGGTACACAGCTCACATCGAGTGCGCGAATCCGGGGACATGGAAAGAGATTAAGCCGGTGATTTTGAAGGAGAGACTGAATGAGTCTTCCGGAGTCCGACCACCAGCTTATTGTCGAGGAGTTGGGCCGCGAACCCACCCCAGCGGAGTCGACGCTCTTTGAAAACCTCTGGAGCGAGCACTGTGCGTACCGATCATCCCGACCACTTCTCTCGGCGTTCGAAAGCGAGGGCACCCAGGTCGTCATCGGCCCTGGTGACGACGCCGCGGTCGTCGCAGTCCCCTCACCCGAAGCCGCAAACACGCCGGTCGACGAGCGTGAGGCCGGCGACTACTCGGATACCTACATCACCCTCGGGATCGAGAGTCACAATCATCCGAGCTACGTCGACCCCTTCGACGGGGCGGCCACCGGCGTCGGCGGCATCGTCCGGGATACGATGTCGATGGGCGCGTACCCCATCGCACTCGCCGACAGCCTCTACTTTGGCTCGTTCGACCGCGAACACTCCCAGTACCTGTTTGAGGGTGTCGTCGAGGGGATCTCGAACTACGGCAACTCGATTGGCGTCCCCACCGTCACGGGCAGCGTCGAGTTCCACGAAGATTACATCGGCAACCCACTCGTCAACGTTGCCTGTGTCGGTCTCACGAACGAGGACCGACTCGTCACCGCCGAAGCCCAAAAGGCAGGCAACAAGCTCGTGTTGGTCGGCAACGCGACCGGCCGCGACGGACTCGGTGGGGCCTCCTTTGCCAGCGAGGATCTGGCCGAGGACGCCGAAACCGAAGACCGACCCGCCGTCCAGGTCGGCGACCCATACAGCGAGAAACTCCTGATCGAAGCCAACGAGGTGCTGGTCGACGAAAATCTCGTCCAGTCCGCCCGGGACCTCGGGGCGGCCGGACTCGGCGGAGCCTCCTCCGAGCTGGTCGCCAAAGGCGGCTTCGGCGCTGAAATCGACCTCAACAGGGTCCACCAGCGCGAACCCAACATGAACGCCCTCGAAATCCTCCTTGCGGAGTCCCAAGAGCGCATGTGTTACGAGGTCACCCCCGAGGACACCGAACGCGTCGCCGAAATCGCCGACCGATTCGATCTCGGCTGCTCGGTCATTGGTGAGGTCCGTGAGGGCAACTACGTCTGTACGTTTGATGGCGAGACAGTCGTCGACGTCGACCCCGAGTTCCTCGCGGAGGGCGCGCCGATGAACGATCTCGACGCCATCGAGCCCGAACAGGCTGACCGAGACCTCCCAGAAGTCGATCTCGCCGAGGCCATCGAATCGGTCGTCTCCAGTCCGAACACCGCCTCCAAACGGTGGGTGTACCGACAGTACGACCACGAGGTCGGCGTTCGCACAGCCCTCAAGCCGGGTGACGACGCCGCCATTATGGCGATCCGCGAAACCAGCGGCGACCCAGACGACACCACGGGTGCGGGCACGGGACTTGCCTTCTCGTCGGGGGCGGTCCCAAACTGGACGACCGCCGCCCCCTACGAGGGTGCACAGGCAGTCGCACTCGAAAACGCGACCAACATCGCCGCCAAAGGCGCGCTGCCACTGACAGCCGTCGACTGTCTCAACGGCGGTAACCCCGAGAAACCCGACGTGTACGGCGGCTTTACGGCGATTGTCGACGGACTCGCCGACATGTGTGCAGCCCTCTCGACGCCGGTCGTTGGCGGCAACGTCTCCCTGTACAACGATTCGGCTACGGGGCCGATTCCACCGACGCCGACGCTGGCGATGGTCGGCACGAAAGCAGGGTACGACGCGCCGCCTGCTGCGCTTTCGGGCGAAGGCGAGCTGCTGGTCGTCGGCCAACCGGGCGACGCGCTCGGCGGCTCCGAACTGTTGGCCCGGACGGGCGGCAGCGACCGGTTCCCCGCGCTCCCCGAGAATCCGCGCGAACTGATCGAGACGATTGCGGCGGTCGCCAACCGCGAGTCGACGCTTGCGACCCACGACGTGAGCCACGGCGGCCTGGCAGTCTCGCTGGCTGAACTGATCACCAGCGATGCGGGAGCCGAGGTGTCGGTCGACGGCATCGTCGACCTCTTTGATGAGACGCCTGGCCGAGTTGTCATCGAGACAACCGACCCAGAGGCCGTTCGAGAGGCCTTCGATGGCGTCGCACCCGTCGCATCGCTCGGATCGGCCGACGACAGCGGCGTGCTCTCGCTTTCGGTCGACGGCGAAACCGTCGAGTACGACGCCGAAACAGTCACAGAGCTTCGAGACGTCATTGCGTCGACGTTGGAAGAGTAGCCACTCGACAGTCGTTTTTAGATTGGTGTGTCAAAAGAGAGGACCAGTGCCCCCACACGGTCCTCGGTCGCAGAGATATCGCCCCCACTCTCTGCTGTTAGTCGTTGCTACTCGACGAGTAAAAGGCTCGCTATATTTACGCAAATAATCAAAAATACCAGTTGGGTTGGCGATCGGTTATCCACTTAGATAAACGGAATGACCTCCGGCATCGGGAGCTGTGGGATGGCGAACAGCCCAGCGATGGTGAGCGCGCCGACGAGCAGTGGCACACCCACGACCGCGTAGTTCGTTTCAGCGACGACACCACCGAGATCTGCGAACATCTCCGAAAGCGACGGCGTGTCGCTCAGCCGGAGGATACCCAGTTCGAGGCCGAAGAGTATGACCGTCGCCGACGCCGAGACCATACAGAACGGACAGATCTCGCCGATGATGCCCAGTTGCAGGTAGACGAAGAACGCCGAAAAGACCACGCCCGAGGCGGTGATCGGCGTCAGGATCTTGATGATAAGCGGGTGGCGCGTATCGAACCACCACAGCGTCAACCCGAGCGTCGACAGGTAGTAGATCGCCCCGAACGTCGCCAGCGGAACACCGAGGACGTAGGCCCACGGACTCGTGATAACTGCAATACTACCCTGCGTGAGCGCGTCGGAGCCAGCCGGGATGGCTGGCAGCGCGAACAGGTGGATCGCAGTCAACATCATACTGACCATCCAGCCGACAGCCGCCACCACCGCGAAAATCCCGAACAGAATCGAGACTCGCGAGGAGTAGGCCCAGTCGTAGTCGAACTTGTTCAGCATCTGGTTTTGCACTGCCATACCTGTGTGTTCATCGCTTGGTGCAATAAGTATTGTGCTTTTTGCCCAATACACTACACGACAGGAAGCGCCAAAGACTCAAAGAGTGTTTAAAGCCCGGCTCTACGACAATTAAAGCCGTTTCCGACCTTACTGGATGTTAGTATTGTACAAAACAAGCACAAACATTAGCTCGGAATCATCTTCGTGCTGCCCAACAGCGGAGAAATCTCTCTCAGAAGATTATATTGAAGCGCGAGCGTGTCGGTATCCTACGTCGACACGCCGTTGCTTCACTCGGTTGGAGGCCCGACCCACGCATAGTCCTGTTGGTCCTGGCGGCAGCTATCAGCCAAGCGGTAGGCTTTTAGGGATTCCTAAAGTAACTCATAGCCAACGAATGGTTGTCGACAGCTGCAGTTGGTGGTGTTGCCGACCGACGAACCGAGCTGTTGCAGCCGACCGTCGTCTTGTAGAATAGGGAAACTGTATGTCGAAACCTAACACAACGAGTCAGTTGGCCGACCAGCATGCCACACAGCCGCCCGTCGAGCAGTCAGTCGAAACGGCAACGGGCGTCGTCGACCCCATCGTCGAACTGTCAGCCGTCTCGAAAGCCTTCGGCGATGAAACCGCCGTCGACACCGTCTCGCTACAGGTCGAACGTGGTGAGCTACTGACCCTGTTGGGGCCGTCGGGCTGCGGCAAGACGACGACGCTCCGGATGATCGCCGGTCTCGAAACTCCGACCCAAGGAACCATCGAGATCGAAAACAACCAAGTCGCCACCGAAGCCGGTGCGACAGCTCCTGAATCCCGCGATGTTGGCATCGTTTTCCAGGATTTCGCGCTGTTTCCGCATCTCTCGGTGCGGGAAAACATCGCCTTCGGTCTCTCGGAGCTGGACGACGAGGCGACCGCCGAGCGCGTCGACGAACTCTTGGAACTCGTCGATATGCCGGACCACGGCGACAAATCTCCCGAACAGCTCTCGGGTGGGCAAAAACAGCGTGTCGCGCTCGCCCGGTCGCTCGCGCCCGAACCTGCCGTGTTGTTGCTCGATGAGCCGTTTTCGAATCTCGACGTCCGACTCAGAGTCGAGATGCGCGAGGAGGTCCGGGCGATTCTCAAAGAGGCGGGCGTCACTGCGATCTCGGTCACCCACGACCAAGAGGAGGCGCTGTCGATTTCGGATCGCGTCGCGGTGATGAACAACGGCCGGATCGAACAGCTCGACAAGCCCGAGCGCATCTTTGAGCAGCCGAAATCCCGGTTTGTCGCCTCCTTTTTAGGGCGGGCGAGCTTTCTGACCGCCTACGTCCACGACGGCGTGCTCAAAACAGGGTTGGGGACGTTCGATGCGATGACGCTCGACGGCTACACCGATCAGTACGAAGGAATCGCGGTCGACGTCCTCGTCCGACCCGACGATCTGCGGGCGGGTCGGGCCGCCGACGAACAGACCGACGGCGAGGTCACCTCCCGGCAGTACGTCGGTCCCTCCTTTATTTACCGGGTCGACCTCGACAACGGCGATACGGTCCACTGCATGCACAACCACGTCGAGG
>CAZOOU010000035.1:0-10667 GCA_964581495.1 uncultured Haloferacaceae archaeon | reverse complement strand
TCTACGATGTCGGCGACGGCAAGGGGTCGCCCGACGAAGACCGGATGCTCGACATCCTGGCCGAACACGACGTCGACCTCATCGTCCTCGCGCGCTACATGCGGATTCTCGGCCCGAAAATCGTCTTCAGGTACGAGGACCGCATTATCAACATCCACCCCTCCTTGCTCCCTGCGTTCCCCGGCGCGGCAGCCTACCGTCAGGCCAAAGAAGAAGGTGTCCGGATCGCGGGCGTCACTGCCCACTACGTGACGACTGATCTCGACCAGGGGCCAGTTATCACCCAGCGCGCGTTCGATGTACCGGACGATGCGCTCATCGACGAGATCAAAGCCCGCGGCCAGCCGCTCGAAGCCGAAGCCCTCCTCGAAGCAGTCGAACTCCACCTCGACGATGCTGTGTCGGTCCACCGCGGCCGGACCAGCCTCCGAGACGGCGCGGATCCATCAGCCTACCAGCTCGGTCTCTCCGAGACAGCGCAAAACGAAAACCCGACCGAGCCGGTCGACGACGCTATCGAGAAACGTGACGCGCCAACGGTAGCCGACGACTAACTATTATAACTCGTCCAGTCGATCGACAGCTTCGTCGACTGGTGGCGCGTCGAACCACACCGTCTCGGTGTAGGCGTTCCCACCAGCAGCATACATATCCGAGACGGCCGAAACGACGTCGCTCGGCAACTCGATTGGATCGATCTCACAGAGCGGTCGCCAGTCGGCGACATCCGCCTGTTCGACCGCGCGTTTGGCGTCGCCGACCGCCTCAACCCAGTCGGGCTGTTCGCGCTTGTAGTACTGCCGGATCACCTCTTTGGAGAGCTGGCGGCCCGCAAGCGAAAACCGGTTTTCGTCGAAGGTGCCGACCACATCGGCGACCTTGATTGTCCCGTCGTGGTACAGACACTCTATTTTGCCGTCCTCGTGGCTGAAGCCAACGGATTCGGCGTGCTCGGTGATTAGTTCGTTTACCGAGAGCGCAACTGATTCGAGCGCCTCAATCGAGGCCACGCCCGCGATCTCGTCGGCCTCCTCGCGGGAGAGATACCGATCCTGTTCTTCGTACTTCGTCGAGAACTCGACGACTGGCTCTGGCAGATCGACAGCCTCGTCGGGCCACGACTCGACGTCGAGACCGTAGTCGACTGGCTGGCCCCGTTTGCGGAGGCTCGAACCGACCGGGACTGTGTTGCGGAAGACGATTTCCAAGGGAATCAGAAAGTTCTCACCAGCCGCCTCGTGGTAGGCGTCGTAGTCGTAGCCTAACTCACTGTCATACGGAAGATCCGGTACCTGTGTGAGTTCGATCGCCATCTCGGTCGGTGGGCTCGTACAATCGGCGAGGTCGACGATCTCGTCGCTGTCTGTATCAGGGTCGACAACACCACTGTAGTGGGTCGGCACGCCGTGGGCCTCCAAGAGCTCGAAATTGAACGCGCCCATCGTACAGAGGCTTGCGCCTTTCTGTGGGATGGCGTCGGGCATCTGGCCCCAGTCGAACACGGAGTAGGCATCAGTAAAGACGAATCGACCCGCACCGAACTCAGTCGGGGTTGGCTCGCGGTCGACACGGAATTCCTTTACGCTCGTCATGCTCATATCGGCGTCTGCCGGCCGTATCAATGTTTCAGTTTCCCTGTTCGGTACCCCCGATTCCCACCGCGACCGACCCCTTTTTACTCGGCACGCTCGTTCGGTCGATAATGACGCGTCGGTCGGCTGCAGATCTCTCAGCCGCGGATTTCGAGTTCGACCACGTCGCTGAGACCGATCAGTCCTTCGAGAACGCGCTGGCGAAGGCGCGAGACGGCACGCGGCTGACTGTCGACGATGCGGTCGAGCTCCTCACAACGGGAACCGTCCAGGAGGGAATTGACCCCCGGCGCAAAGAACAGGTGCTTGAAATCGCCGACCGCCGGCGGGCCGAAATCGTCGGCGACGACGTGACGTTCGTCGCGAATCTCAACAACAACGTGACGACGGCCTGCAACGTGGGCTGTCTGTTCTGTAATTTCAAGGATTCAGCCCACGCTTTTGAGGCCGAAAGCGACATCGAGCACGCCGGCTTTACGAAAACGCCCGCCGACTCACGGCGCATCGTCGACGACACGCTGGATATGGGAATCTCAGAGGTCTGTTCGGTCTCGGGGCTGCATCCCGCGTTCGCGCTCGACGACGAACACCACGAGATCCTGGCGAGCTACGACGAGCCTGCCAGCGATGTCAACTACAAACCGCCCGAGCAGTACACCACCGATCCGGGTACGTACGTCGACCAGATGCGCGCGATGTCGGTCGACGGCGTCCATCTCCACTCGATCACCCCTGAAGAGGCCTACCACGCCCGCCGGGGGACCGACTGGTCCTACGAGCAGGTGTATAAGCGACTCCGCAAGGCGGGACTCGACACCGCTCCCGGCACTGCTGCCGAGATTCTGGTCGACGAAGTTCGGGATGTCGTCTGTCCGGGCAAGATCACCACCGACGACTGGCTCGACGCGATGGAGGGGGCGATGGCCGCCGGACTCGGGACGACAGCGACGATCATGTACGGCCACGTCGAAAACGAGATGCACCGGGCGATCCACCTGAAAAAGGTCCGGGATCTGCAAGACAGAACGGGTGGCATCTCCGAGTTCGTACCGCTGTCGTTTGTCCACGAGAACACGCCACTGTACAAACATGGCGTGGTCGACGGCGGCGCGACCGACGCCGAAGACGAGCTAATGGTTGCGGTCTCGCGGCTGTTTTTCGACAACATCGAGAACATCCAAAGCTCGTGGGTCAAATACGGCAACGCCAAAGGCCTCAAGCTGCTCAACTGCGGGGCCAACGATTTTATGGGGACCATCCTCTCGGAGGAAATCACCAAACGTGCCGGCGGCAGCTACGGCGAGTTCCGCAGCGTCGCCGAGTACGTCGACATGATCAGTGCAATCGGCCGCCGACCAGTCGAGCGGTCGACCGACTACCAGACGAAACGGCCCATCACGCTTGACGGCGGCCCCTACGGCCCGACCATCGGCCCGCGAGCCGATGGCACCCCGATGCTGGAGCCGGCCGAGCCGACCGAAACGCTGGCAGCCGACGACTAACGAATCGTAGCCGGCGTCTACTTATGTAGGCCTTAGTAGTGGTCGACAAGCGACTGGGCTCGACTCGCGACCGCCCGGTATCGCTGGCCGGCGGTCGACGAGCTAGTGAGTTCGGCTGTAAGACGATCCGACAGCCAGCCAGTGGGTTTGCCAGCGTCGGCGGTTGGAGATCGGTGCGCGCGGTCGACTGGTTCACGCCGGACCGAATCGGGAAGATAGCGATCGTAGACCGGCAGCCGCTCGAACAGCGGGACACCCGCCTCGTCGGCAATCGACTCCAGTTCGTCGAGTGCGGGCCAGGCGTACTCCGGATTGATATAATCGTCCGTCACCGGCGAAACACCACCCAGATCGTCGACGCCACAGTCGAGCAACTCACGAGTCGGCGAAAGGTTCGGCGGCACCTGCACGGAGACGGTCTCAGGAAGTGCGACGCGGGCCATGGCCACGACACGGCGCATCGTCTCGACGGAGGGCGTCTCGAAGTCGGAACGCTCGTTCGGGACGACGTTCTGGATGATAACCTCCTGGATGTGGTCGTAGCGGTCGTGGAGTTCCGCAATCGCCAGCAGGCTCTCGGCGCGATCCTGCCACGTTTCGCCGATTCCCACGAGCAACCCAGTGGTGAAGGGAACGCCCTCCCGGCCCGCCGCCCGAATCGTGTTGAGTCGCTGGCCGGGGGTTTTGCGCCGCGAGCCCGCATGCGCGTCGACATCGGCGGTCGTTTCGAGCATCACACCCATCGAGCAGTTGACCTCGCGGAGTCGACGGAACTCCGCTTGGGTCAGATCACCAGGATTCGAGTGCGGCAGGAGTCCCTCGTCGAGTGCCGTCTCACAGGCGGCGTACAGATAGTCGATGATCGACTCGTACCCCCATTCATCGAGCTGGTCATGGACTGCTGTGTAGCGGTCGTCGGGTTTGTCGCCGAACGTAAACAGCGCCTCCGTACAGCCCGCCTCGGCACCAGTCTCCAGAACGCTCCGTATCTCTTCGGGACTCATCAGGGTGGCCTCGCCAGGCACGTCGTAGTACGTACAGTAGCTACAGGTGTATCGGCAGGCCGTCGTCAGGGGCAGAAAGACGTTCCGCGAGAAGGTGAGCTCGGTGGCTGGCTCGACATCGGCTGGCGTGACCGACAACAGCGTGTCGACGTCCCGCTCGTCAATCGAGATGTCGATGTCGTACTGGTCGGCCGCGGGAAACATGGCAATTGCTCGGAGACGAATACGCAAAAACGCCTCGGCTCCCGGATTCGGCTTATAAGTAGGCAGTGACTACTCGCGGACGACGCCGACCCGACCGTCGGTTGTATCCAGTTCGAAGCCAGCCTCGGAAAGCCACTGGGCGGCGTGGCCCGCGCCATGGATCAACACCTCGGCGAGATCCGACGGCTCGTCGACATCAGTCGCAAGCCGACGAGAGTCGACGGTTTCGACGGTCATATCCAGTGTTTCGGCTGCCTGGCGGTGGTCAAGATAGGACGCACCGTGGTAGTCGACCCGAAACGCGGGGTCGCGGACCGCAAGCGCGTTGGTGCCGCCGCCCAGTCCGGGAGCGATAGCCAAATCGGCATCGCTCTCGCGGAGTCGACGGATATCATCGGGTTCGATCAACGGGAGATCAGCCATCACGACGAGCGTCGGTTCGCCGTCAGCGAGGCGGGCGTTGATCGTCGGCGTCAGCGGTCGGTCGTCGACCACAACAGTGGCGCGGCTGGTTACGTGATCGTCTTCGAGAGGCGCGGTGGCCAGGACGGTTGGCTGGTGGTCCGCAGCGTTGAGTGCCGAAAGAACGTCGACGAGCATTGCTCGGGCGAACGTCTTGCGCTCGCTCGGCGACAGCACGGCAGCGAGTCGGCTCTTCGGGGAGTCGACTGCGACAGGGACCAGACAGCGCATAAGCAAAAACAGGCAGCCAAGCGGGGTTAAAACAGCGATTCGAGTTCGTCGCTGTCCTCGTTGACGAGGTTACTGAGGTTGTCCTCGCTTTCCTCGCGGATCTCTTCGATGTTGTCCTGGGCTTCGATAGCGACCTGCTGGAGTTCCTTGATGCGTGGAACGTTCGTGACGCCCGAAAGCAACACGACACTGGAGACGCGTCCCGACCCGTCTCTCGGGTAGTCGCCGCCGCGGACCTCCATGCTGCCGGTTTCCTCTTCGAGCCATTTGCGGCCGCGTTCGATGCCTTTCCGGTTGAGATATTTCGAGGGACCAGCCATCACGAGCAGCGCGCGTTCGGCACCCTCGACCTCACACGGGAGGGTGAGCCGGCCGAGCGTCGCCTTTCGGACGAGGCTCGTGATTCGGTTGGTCGTATGGGCTGTGTCGGATGTGTCGGTGTCCTCGTCGCCGCGGAACCGCGAGAGCAGCCCGCCGGTCGAGGTCTCTTCGACCTCCTCTTCGGCGAAGCCGACTGTCGAAACGCCGCCGCCGGCCAACGTGTTGATGATCTCCGAAGAGTCGACGACCGATTCGGCGATCTCTTGGCCCTGTTTGACCTCGCCTGCACCGAACAGAATCCCGAAGCGGCGGACGATCTCGCTGTTGATCTGATCGTAGCCGCTCTGGACTGATTCGCCGGTCTGTCGCCACGAGTCGTTGTCGAACACCATCAGGTTGTCGACCTCGCGGACGAACGTCTGGAACGAGCGAGCGGCGTTGAGGGTGTAGATACCCCCTTCGTCGCTGCCCGGCAGCACACCGAGTCCGTAGACGGGCTCGGTGTAAATGCGCTTGAGGTGTTTCGAGATGACGGGCGCGCCACCGGAGCCGGTGCCGCCACCCAGTCCGGCGACCACGAGGAAGGCGTCGACTTCGTGGACCGGGATCGAGTCAATCGAGCCCTGAATCTCGTCGATATCCTCTTCGGCGATCTCCGCGCCGAGTTCGTTGTCTGCACCGACACCGTGGCCTTTGACGCGCGATTGGCCGATCAGTACACGGTTTTCTTCCGGGATGTGTTTCAATCCCATGAGATCGGCTTTTGCAGAGTTGACCGCGACAGCCGCTCGAACGATGTTCGAACCGGTTTCGGCATCGTACTCGAGGAACTTATCAACGATCTTGCCGCCGGCCTGCCCGAAGCCGATCATTGCGAGTTTCATGTATTTTCTCCCCTTGCCATTGGCAAAAGTACAGTCGGAATGCGAATATAAGCCTTATGATCAGGTAAGTTTTCAGGACCATATGTAACTGCCCCAAACAGCAGTGTGATGGTATCTACGCCCTGTTTTGGCCGTAATATTCTCTTTTGTGTGATTCTCCGTGTTTGGATCATATCTGGGAGTTTGGACGGATATATATTAGTTAGTAGCCGACAACCGGCGGTCGACCGGCTGACAATCCGGTGGCTGTCGGCTCGCGCGCGGTACCGTGTGACATGCTGTCAGCTCCAAGCATGCTAGCGGTCTGGGAGAACATCAGTCAACTACCTGTCTGGTAGCCGTCGACTACTCGACGCCGAGATACGACGCCAACGAGGTGAGCTCGGAGTCGTCGAGTCCGAACGCCGAGATGTCGTTGTCGTCGGTTGTGTTGTCGAACTTCAGCGACCGATACTGGTCGGCACCCATCGGGAAGCCAGGGATGTTACCCATGGCCGACAGCCCGACGCCGGCCAGTCCCATCGGCACCGGTAACACGGTAACTGAGCGGCCATCGGCACCGTGGGCGAGTTTGGCGACATCGGCTAGGGTCAGCACGTCGGGACCGCCGAGTTCGTATGTTTGGCCGATATGCTCGTCGGCCTCGACTGAGTCGGCGAGCATCGGTACGAGATCACCGACCCAGATGGGCTGGAACCGGGTTTTGCCGCCGCCGGGAAGTGGTGTGACAAACGGTGGGGCGAGTTTCTTTGTAAACGAGACGAACTCGCCGCCCTCGCCAAACACAACCGACGGGCGAAAGATCACCCAGTCCAACTCGGAGTCCGTGACATGGGTTTCGGCCTGTCCTTTCGCCCGAATGTACGCTGTCGCGCCGTTCGGATCGGCGCCCAGCGCGCTCATCTGGACGAATCGGTCGACGCCGCCTTCCTCGGCGGCTCGAACCAGGTTTTCGGTGCCATGGCGGTGGATCTCGTCGTGCATCTGGTTGCCACCTTTCGGCTTGAAAAGCGGCGAGAGCGCGACGAGGTTGACGACCGCGTCGTGGCCTTCGACGGCCGATTCGATCGATTCGTAGGCCGTGATATCGCCGCTGACGGTCGCGACGCCGTCCGGAAGATCCGCAGAGTCAGGGGTGCGTGCCAGCACCGTCACAGAATGGTCGCGATCCAGCAGTTCGTCGACGAGATTCGTGCCAACAAATCCGTTCCCACCGGCTACTAAGACGTCCATACCACGACATCGCACTGGATTGACCTAAAGGTAGCGCGAACCGAGAGCGAACGGTTCATACTCCCCCGGTCGGAGCCTATGGTATGCTCGTCACCTTAGAGGGTCTCGACGGCAGCGGCAAAACCACTGTCCGCGAGGCGTTAGTCGACGACTACCCCGAAGCCGTGGTGACCCGCGAGCCGACCGATTCGTGGTACGGCGATGCGGTCTATCAGTCAATCAACGAGAGATCGGCCGACTCGCTTGCCGAGCTGTTTTTGTACACTGCGGATCACGCCGACCACCTCTCGCGGGTGATCCGGCCCGCGCTTGCGGAGGACAAACTCGTGATTTCGGATCGCTACAGCGACTCACGGTATGCGTATCAGGGTGCGACGCTGGCCGACGAACTCGACGATCCGATGGAGTACATCCAATCAGTTCACGAACCGTTTACGCGCACGCCGGACTGCACCTTTTATTTGGATATCGACCCCGAGACGGCAGCCAAACGCAGCGGCAACACGAACAAGTTCGAACAGTCGACGTATCTTCGGGCAGTCCAACAGAACTACGAGCAGTTGATTGCGGCCGACCCCGAGCGGTTCGTCCGAATCGACGCCAGCCAGCCGCCCGACGCCGTCTACGAGCAGGTTAGCCGTCGACTAACCAGAGAACTCGACGACTGACTACTGGGTGTCCGGGAGTTCGACCTCGTCGGGCTGGGCGACATACAGCAGATCCAGCGTGATGCCAACCGCCAGCGGGAGGCCGATCATAACGCCGAAGACGACAACCGGCGAGCCGAGGTTTGGACCGATTCCTAACACGCCGGAGACGACGAGCGTTGAGGCCAGCAGAATCACCGGGGTGATGAACAGCGCGTACACCACCCAGCCGATCTGTGTGTCGAGTCGAAGCCGGAAAAACCGGGTGCAGACGGCCGCAACAAGCGTATGGCCGACTAACACGACGCCGAACAACACCAGCCCGATAATCGAGAGCATACTCATCGTAGGTGCTGGTCGTTCTTTGGCGTATCGACTCCAAGCCCAGTGTGGTCAGTCTTCGAGCGAAATGTATGTTTTCGTCTCCAAGACCCCATCGAGCGACTGAATTTCGGTGGCAGTCGACTGCAGGACTGCATACACCTCCTCGGCAGTAATCTCGACGATGAGGTCGTACTCCCCGGCGACGATATGTGCCTCGGAGACTGCTGGGAGCTCTCGAATATCACCGAGAAGCGACTCGGAGGCTGCCACATCCGTTTTGACCATCACGAACGCATGAACCATGTGGTATACTCACACACCAGCAGTAAAAACGTTCCCACGGCAGGGATACAGTTATCCGCTCAGAGCGTGTTACGTTGTCACATGCGCGTATGTATCATTGGCGCTGGGCGAGTGGGCCTGCGCACGGCCCGTGTCCTCCGAGAGGAGGGCCACGAGGTAACGCTGATCGAACGCGACCGACAGAAAGCAGACCGCGCCCGTGAGTTGACGTTCGATGTGGTCGACGGCGATGGCTCTCGCGAGGAGACGCTCGAACACGCAGGCGTCGACGAGGCCGACGCGGTCGGGGCGTTGACGGGCGATCTCAACGCCAACTTCGCGGCCTGTCTGATCGCCAAACACCACGGCTGTCGGACGGTGATGCGAATCGACGAGGACTACCGCGAGGAGATCTACCAGCAGTACGCCGACGAGGTCGACGAGGTCGTCTACCCCGAGCGGCTGGGTGCGATCGGCGCGAAAAACGCGATGCTCGGTGGGTCGATCCAGGCCATTGCGGATGTCGCCCAGAGCCTCCAGATTCTGCTGATTACGATCACCGAACAGTCGCCGATGCGAGGCTACACACTCAGCGAGGTTGCACTCCCATCCAACGCACGGATTTTGGCGTTCGGCAAACAGCACAGCCCGTTAGGAATCCCGCTGCCGGACGATTCGTTGGAGGCTGGTGACCGAGTGGCAGTGCTCGCGGAGTTTTCGGAGCTCTCCGAGATCAGACAGCTCTTGGTCGGCGATGAAAGCCCGGCGGCTGCCGTCGCCGGAGGTGAGTAGGATGGTAACCGGCTACATCCTCGTCAAAGCAAACACCAGCGAGGCCGACCGTGTCAACGACGCGATTGCCGATCTCGACGGCGTCGTCCAGACGAACATCGTCGCGGGCGATGTCGACTTCATTACGAAAGTCACCGTCGACACACCGGGTGCTGTCAAAGACATCGTCGCCAGCGGTATCCAGACGATCGCGGGCGTCGAAACAACCCAAACCTACATCGCAATGGAGTAGCGGACCGCTCTCACTGACTGCCGCCAGTCGTACGGGCTTGCTGGAGAATGCTGTCGACTGGCTCTGTGTACGTATAGCCGGGGATAATCCCCTGGACGAACGTTCCTTCGATGTAATCGATGACTGCGGCGGCGTCGTCGACGCCACGACGGACGTTGGTATCGTCGAGCGTTGCCTCGACAGCGATAGTCTCTGCGTGTCGCGTGACTGTTGGTGAGAGATCACGGTCTGTCCGAAACACGCCGCCGATATCCTGTGCGCGAAGTTCGAACGTTTCGTACCAGCCGTCTTCGACCACGTCGGCGACCTCGTCTTCGGTCACCGTCTGCAGCAGTGGGACCGCCATCTCGACGGCGAACTCGATCCCGTCTTCGGTTTCGGTCGCCTCGACGCTGGCTTCGAAGGTGGTTGTCGTCGACGTAAACTGTGTTTCATCGAGTTGGTCGAACGCCGTATGGTCAGCAAACGCTCGTCTTACTCGGTCCGGGAGTTCGGTCATACTACCTGTGTAGTGGCGTACCCGGAAAAACGTCGCTCTTTTGACCCGTGTGCGCCCGATTCGCATTACGGTCGACCAGGAAACGATACGCGAGCTCGTTGCATTCCGGAAGCATCCTCCGCACCCAAAATCATTAAGTATATACGACCTATACGTTCTGGTGACGCTTCGCTTTGGAGGGCCGAAGCGTCAGCGGGGACCAATCTGAGGCAGCTGGCCTACGCGAGACTTTTTCCTTTCGTGTGGGCGAGCGAGCCTTTTTCGGAGAGGTAGATTCTGTATACTACCTTGTTTAGGCGACACTCTCCTGAGTAGGCAGTCTCTACTGGCAGGTGTCGAAAGCACGGAGTGAGTTCAATCCAGCTGTCGAGGATCCATCTGTCGAGCACTGATCGGCCACACAATGCGAGGGCTGGGATTCGAACCCAGGGACCCCTACGGGAGCGGGTCTTAAGCCC
>CAZOOU010000034.1:0-10905 GCA_964581495.1 uncultured Haloferacaceae archaeon | reverse complement strand
GCGAGGTCCCGTCGACCCCCTGCCGTTATAAAGAACAGCACGAACAGGCCCACGCCGTAGGCGGCCATCAGCGGTATTGTCACCAGAAACATCGTCATGATATCGGCCGGCGTCAGCACGGCGGCGAACATCAAGATTGCCATCGTAACCTCCCGCCAACGGGTCCGCAGCGCGGCGTACGGCACGCCGGATTTGTTGAGCAGGATCATCAACACCGGAATATCCGCCAGCAGGCCGATTCCCGCGGTTGTAAAGATGATGAGCCAAAAGAAGTCGTTGACTCGGTAGGTGATCAGCATGTTTGCGGCGGTCGCATCGGCGACCAGATACGAGATCACCGCAGGGGCAACGTACAGATAGCCCAGCGCCAGCCCACCCAACAGGCCGGCGGTCAGCGAACCGGTCCACAGGAAGACGATGTTTTTGTTGCCGCGGACGAAGCCCAACTCTCGCAACGCGGGCCAGGCGTAGTAGGCGGCCATTGGCAACACTGCCAGCGCGCCGACCAGCACCGACACTTTGACAATGAACAGCACGGCCTCGACGGGGTGGAGGGTGATAATCGTCAGTGTCGCCTCGTCGACCAACTGTTCGGGCATCCGACTCAGGAAGTTTTCGCGAACGGCACCGAGGCCGCCGAGATAGAACCACATGAACGTCCCAACCATCCCGACCAGGAACGTCACCACGAGCCGGAACGACCGCGAGCGCAAGCTGTCGAGAATGAACTTGATGTCGGTGTAGTAGCCGCCGATATCGTCGGTATCCCGCTCGCCGTCAGTGAACTCCGTCAAAAAGGAGTCGCCGGCGCGTTCGGCGCGGTCGCCGAGATCGCCCTCCTCGTTGGCGTCGTCAGCTGCCGCCTGTTCGGCCGCAGCCTCGCGTTCGGCCTCCGTCTCGTCGAAGCGGTCGACGATGGCTCGGGCCTTGTCAGGTTCGTCGTCGTCGAGCGCCTGGCTGGCCATCGCCATCGCCTCGTCTTCGCTGAGCTCAACGAACGGCTCGTCAGGGGCGGCCCGAATACCCGCGGCATCCAGTGTCGAGAGATCGATCGCGGTTGGATCGCCGAGCTGTCCGCCGCTCGTCTGGTCAGCGTCGAGTTCAGCGTAGACGAAGTACGCAAGCCCGAACAGTGCGAGAATCAGTCCCCAGAGCAGGCCGTAGACGCCAACTGCGAGCTCCGGAGTGAGGCCCAGTCCCTCGCCCGCCGCGAGAATACGTTGATCGCTGCCGATCCAGATGAGGAGGTCGTTGGTTGCCTGGCGGCCGCCGTACTCGTAAAACGCGTAGGTAAGCGCCAGCCCGCCGACGCCGAGGCCGGCCAGAACGTTCCAGTGTCGACCCACAGCCCCTTTGACGTCGATCTGCTCGCTGCCGCGGCGGGCGGTGACGACGATTTTCGCCAGATACAGGCTCAGCCCGTAGAGGACGATCAGCGGCACCGCCCACATGATCTGGGTAAACGGATCGGGCGGCGAAAAGACAGCCCCGAACACGAAGATGGCGACGACCGCGTGTCGCCACTTGTCGCGGAACGTTTCGTATCTCACGATTTCGGCGTACGACAGGCCCGTAATCAACAGCGGCATCTGGGCAGCGAGTCCAAACGAGATCGTCAGCAGGATAATGAACTCGGTCCACATCACGATCGAGTAGCTGGGGTTCAGCCCGGCATCGAAGCCGAAGCCGGCCAGAAAGCCGAACATGACGGGGAAAAACACGGCGTAGGCGTAGGCTGCTCCACCCGCAAACAGGGCGGCCGCAAACAGCCCGATCACTGTGAGCTTCCAGCGTGGGATGGGTGTCTGGGGCCAGTAGCCACGCTCGCGGAGTGCCGCACGGGAAAAGTACAAAAAGACCGGAATCGCCACGAACGCGCCGACGATCAGCCCGATTTTGGCCTGCAGCAGGATGACATCGAACGGCGTCTGGGCGATCACTTCGAAGCTATCGCCGACTTCCGCCTCCATGCGGGATTGGGTGACTTCGCGGAGGAACTCCCAGATGTAGAGCCGCAGCGCATAAAACGTCCCTAAAAAGCCGATCAGAAAGACGATCGCGACCTTCTGGAGATCCTTCTGGGCGGCCCGTAGCATCGCACGAGCGGTGTCGGTCGTCTCACCAAGCGCTTGCCTGGTGTCCGCATCGAGCGCGCTAGACATAGCTGTAGTGAGCCGACTCGGCGTTATCAACTTTTTCTCTCGGCGACCGCTCTCGCCGCCGTCTGCTGGCCGAATCAGAAAAGGCCTATAACGACCCAGCGGCCTACTACAGTTGCATGGTCGACCAGCCGGAGTCAGCCGACAGCGAGCCGGCCCCCGACAGCGATGACGCCGAGCTGGTCGACGAACCAACCGAGGACGCCGAGTCGACCGACGAAACAACAACTGACGGTGGGACGACACAGTCCGGCTTGCCGGCCGACGAGGCTGACAAGCCAGCGGCCACACCGACCGTCGACGACGGGATGGTCGGCGACGGCCCCGAATCCGACCAAGAGATGCCGCTTGCCGACCACATCGAAGAGATGATGCGCCGGCTCGGCATCGTCTTTCTGGTCGCCGGCATCGTCACTATCGTCGTCTATCCGCTGGCCGACCAGACGATCAACTTCCTGTGGTCGACCCACATCCCCGAGGCCGACATCAACCGCCCGCGGCTCTATGGGCCACTTGAGTTCATTCTGACGAAACTCAAAGTCGCCGGGCTCGCGGGCGTGCTCGTCGGGCTGCCCGTCTTCGTCTACCAGACGTATCGGTTTATGCGCCCCGGACTCTACCCCCAAGAGCGACGCTACTATCTGGCAGCGGTGCCGACGAGCCTCGTGCTCGGGGTGTTCGGCGTGCTGTTTGCGCACTTTTTGGTGTTGCCGTTTATTTTCTCGTACTTTACAACGTACACTGAAGAGGCCGCCACCATCGCGTTCGGCCTCCAAGAGACGTTCAACCTGATCCTGATTATGATGGGCTGGATGGCACTGATCTTCCAGATACCGCTGTTCATCATGTTGGCGATCATGATGGGGCTTGTCACCCGACGCTGGCTTGAATCCAAACGCCTCATCTTCTGGGGGGCGTTCCTCGGGATTGCCTTCGTCTTCAGCCCCGATCCGACCGGGATGGCTCCGATTATCGTCACGATCACGATGATCGTGCTGTTCGAGGGAACGCTCGCGTTGCTGCGGTGGACGGGTCGGTAGCCCGCCGGTTCAGGCGTTTTGAAGCTGTCGACGCAACTCCGCCTCGTCGACGCGGTATTTGAACGCCGGCCAGCCGTCGACGAAGACGTAGGGCACCCGCTCGCCGTACTCCTCGCGGAGTCGCTCGTCGGTGTCGACATCGATCTCCTCGATAGTCACCGGGCGGTCGACCGCCGTGGCGACCGATTCGATGGTGGCTTTGGCCTCTTCGCAGAGATGGCAGTTCTCGCGCGTATAAATCTTCACGTCGACCGGACGGCTCATTGGCTCGGCTTTGTCGCGAGTCATGGCAAGCGTTACGACCTGCCGGCGACAGCCTGTGGTATGTCGACGATCCTGCTCGTTCGCCACGGCGAAACCGAGTGGAACCGCGAGCGCCGCGTCCAGGGCTGGGCCCCGGTTGCACTCACCGACGACGGCCACAGCCAGGCCGCCAGCCTTGCCGCCCGACTCGCCGAGAAGTATTCGGTCGACCGACTCGTTAGTTCTGACCTCCGGCGCACACTGGAGACTGCTCGCCCCATCGCCCGCGCTGTCGGCTGCGAACTCACAACTGACCGACGGTGGCGCGAACGAAACTTCGGCGTCCTCCAAGGATTGGGGTACGGCGAGCTATTTTTGGGCCACCCTGAGTTCACACTCAGCGAGGTCGGCTACCGCGCCGCCGAGGCGACCCCGGAGGGCGGCGAGAGCCTCATCGACCAACGCGAGCGCGTGCTCGATGCGTTCGATGACCTTCGAGCCTCGCTCGCAGCCGACGAAACTGCGGTCGTCGTCACCCACGGTGGTCCGCTGTATCTCGTCGTGGGCTGGCTGCGCGGGCTGGATATCGAAGCCACGATTCTCGATCACGAACAGGGCAACTGCGCGCTCAACGAGATCGTCGACGACGGCACGCTCCGCATCGCCCGAGAAAACGACTGTTCGCATCTCGATTAGTCGAGTTCGGCCGTCGCACCGAGCCGTGTGCCGCCGAGTTCGAACGCGCGGTCGCCCAGCCGTGTCGTCTCGCCCAGAAAGCCGTCGACGCCCAGCCGCCAGTCGCCGGTTAGCTCGACCAGCCGACTTTCGACGTGGGCGGGTGTTTCGCGGTCCACAATCCGCTCGGCTGCCGTTCTGTGCTCGGGTCGCTCGAACGGCCCCGCATAGACGACAACCGACTCGCCAGCGCTGAACGGCCGGCGGTAGGCGTCGGTGGCTGCTGGCCCGATCTCATCGAGCTCCGGGGCTTCGAGAATCCACAGGCCGTGGTCGACCCGATCCATGTCGACGTCCATGCCGACGGCCGTGTTCTCGGTTGGAACCAACCGATCGGCGTCCAGCGGTTCGGCGGGCTCGATGTGGGCCAGATACAGCCCAAGCATGTTTCGGAGCCCGTCTTTGGTCCCGCGGGTCGGCTGGTGGTCCGGTGCGCGCCCAATGCGTTTTCTGACCGCCGGGGTGGGCCACTCGGCGGGCGCTTCGACGCCGAGCCACTCGGCGAGCCAGCCCAGCGCGTCGGCCGGCACCGCCTGCGGATCGAGATACTCGGTGACCGTTTCGATCTCCCGCTCGATGTCGGTAAACAGCGTTCCGAACACCGAGAGGAACTGTTCGAGAAACGCCTCGTTTTGTGTCTGGTAGAGCTCAGGGAGATACTGCAGATACGACTGCCGCGGCCAACTGGCTCGCACCGACTCGACCCGCGGGGAGCTCCGCGGAGTGCCGACGAGCTCGATCCGGACGGTGAGATACCGGCCGGTCGCCGACGCCAGCAGGATCTCTTCGGTCGAGCCAGCAAGCTGCCACTCGTCGGCGGTCGCGGCCGCAAGCCGTGCGGCTGCCTCCGTTTGTGCCTGCTGTATCTCCTCGGCCGATCGGTCGCAACTGTCGGCGACAGCCTCGCGGTTGCAGGCGAGCAGCTCCCAGATCGTCTCGACGCCCGCCTCCTGCAGTGTCGACGCCGAAAGCCCACAGAGATCGGCCAGCGGCTCGTCGATCGGTGTCGGTTCGTCGCTTGCGTAGTAGGCCACTCGCAGCTGTGTGCCGGCGGTCGGCTGGCTGTGGTCGACGACCAGGCGGTGCCACTGGACGGCCTCGCTGCCGGCGTCGAACTGCCGGTAGGCGACGCCGTCGGTGGCGCCGTCTGCGCCAGCGTCGCCTGCGGCCCGCTTGTCGAGTCCGAGCCCGCCGTCGCGGACGGCCACGTTCCGGCCGACCCACTCTTGCCAGTCGGCGGCCGTCAGTGTTGATCGCTGTGAGAACTCCATTATGGATCTGCCTCCATCGATCCGCAGTCGATGTCGACCGAACCCAGCGCAAACAGCGTCGTGTCGTCGATCACTACGCGGCCGTCGGTGGTGACTGTCGCGTCACCGACCGCCTGGACCGTCACCCTGTCGACGTACTCAACGCCGGGCAGTTCGCGCACGGTTTCGCGTATCGCTGTTTCCGAGAGCGACCGCCCGAACGGCCAGCCGTCGCCGTCGAAGCCGCCGATCGGGTCGAGAAACGACCCAAGCCGGCGTTCGATCTGCCTTCTGGCCTCTCCCGGCGTGTGTGTCGACTCCGGAGTGACGCGCAGATCGACGGTGAGGTCGACGTACGTCGGCGCACGAACGGCGATCCGGTCGCCGATCAGCCGGTGGCGGTCGAGCTGCCGGTCGACGGCCCGTTTGAACCCCTCGCTGGGGGTGGGTCGGCTGATATCCGGCGGCGCGTCCGGCACCACCACGACCTCGATTGGCTTGTTGTCGGCTTCGGGAAGTCTGACCGCACTCCGGGCGACTCTGAGCCCCGGCGTCGACTCGGCGATCGTGCCGTACTCGTCGGCAGTCACTGCTCGCTTCGTCGGTTCGAGTTCGCCCCGACAGCGGTCGATGGCGTCGGCGAGCGGCTCGGCGTCACTGCCGCCGGTTGCAGCCCCTTTCGGGTCGACCTCGACCGACTGAAGCAAGTCCGTCTCGGCGTCGACCGACCAGCGGGCACGCTTCGAGACGTTGCCCACAGCGCCGCCGCCGGCCGTGTAGCTCGCCTGTAGCGTCGCCTCTGCGGGCGGCTGGCTGCCGCGCTGGCCGTCGCCGACGGTGAGTTCGCCCGCCGCGCGGTCGAGCACGTAGTGGCGGTCGGTCGGCCCCGAGGCATCGAAATCCGACACCTCGGTCCACTGTTCGCCGTCGACGCTAACGGTCGCCGACAACACTGGGCTGTGATCGAACTGGTAGCGCCGTGGAGCCGCCCCTGTCGGCCCCGTATCCATCGGTGTGAGCTGTTCGTCGTACTGACAGCGGTGGCTGGCGGCCACCACGTTCGTCTCGATGGCGGTACACTGCGGCGGAATCTCGTAGCCACCGGTTTCGAGCCGACACCGAAGCCACACCAGTCCCGGCGGGTGGCCGAAACAGCCCGCCTGGTCGCTTTCCCATGCCGTTGGCTCCCACGAGTTGGGCTGTTCGAGCACGACAAAACCGGTCTCATAGAGGCTGTTGGTGGTGTCGTCGCGAACGGCCAGCGGCTCCCAGTCGTCCTCGCTCGGCGGGTAGGACCGACAGTACTCCCAGCAGACCTCGACCGAGGGCTCGAAGCTTTTTTCGTGACCGTCGACCGCCGCCGGCTCCGGCAGCTCGTCGTCATAGTAGTCGACGAACAGCCGCAGCTCTCCGTTTACAAAGGGGTCGCCGTCGAAGCCGACTGCAGCCCACTCGCCGCCGGTCGGCTCGTCGCCGAACAGTCGGTAGTACATGCCGTCGGTCGCGTTGGCGTTCGTCCGGTCTTCGCGAACCTCGCCGTCGACGACGACCGCCTCGACACTGCTGTCAGTAACGGTTAGTGGATGGTCGGTCTCGAAGCGTGCCTGTCGGTGGCCGTCGTCGGCCCGGAGACGGGTTCCGGCCGCCAGTCGCCGCTCGGTTTCGGCCGAGACATCGAGATATATCGACGCGGGCTGTGGCGGTGTTGGTTCGACTCCCAACAGCCGGAGGTACTTTTTGCGGTGGGCCTCGGTGAGCTGGTCGGCCTCGTAGATGTGGGTGTCGGCGAGCCACGCCAGCAGCTCCAGGATCGTGACTCCCGGATCGTGGGGGTTGAAATCCGTCCACTCGTCGGTGCGGGCGGTGATCCGCTGTTTGGCGCTTTCGACTAGCTCCTCGTGGCTCGTATCATCTAGTTGTGGTATATCACTACTCATTGTCGACCTCCAGTGTGAGTCGGCTGCTGCCCGCACAGACCAATCCATCCGCGGGGAGTCCGCCGCCGCGGGGCGCTCGGAGCCGCCGCCGCTCGCCGTCGACTCGTAGTCGTACCGACAGCGCGCGCACTTCCGTGACGCCCTCGATACGCTGTAGCACTCGTTCGATCGCCTCGCGTGTCGGCGACTCGCCGAACGCCCACCCCTCGCCGTCGCGGCCATCGACCGGGTGGAGATACGCCGCCAGCCGCTCGTCGACCGTGGTTGTGAGCTGTGAGTGACTCGGGTGGTCGACGCCGAGGGTGGCCTCGATGTCGCATCGGGCGTAGTTCGGCCCACAGACGCTGAGTTTCGTCTCGCCGCTGGTGAGCCGCGCTGGAGCCACCTCACAGATCGCCTGCTCGAGGCGGCTTTCGAGTGCCACCGAAGGCGTCGGCCGCTCGCGGTCTGCCTCGGGGACGACGACCAGTCTGATCCATCCCGGCTTTCGGTCGCCAGTCGGCCCCCGGTTCGGCTGGCATTCGACGCGCGCGAGATTGCGAACCGCGCTGGCTGCGACCTGTTCGTAGTCGCTGGCTGTGACCGCACGCCCGCGACTTCTGATCTCGCCGGCCGCCCGCTCGGCGACCGCCGCTCTCGATTCGATGGGGGCTCCCCCCGACGCGCCGAACGGGTTGTCGACTGACTCGACCAGCGAGATCGGTGTTTTGAGCGTCTCGATCGCCCCGGCCGGCACGTTTCCGCCCGGCCCGCCGCCGGTTCGGTAGGTCGCCCGGATCGAGTCGACTCCCTGTGGTGGGACCGCTCCACAGTCGCCGTCGCCGAACTGGACGGTGCCGTCGGTTCTGTCGAGTCGGTAGACTCGCTCGTCGCCGTAGCTGCTGAGTGGGCCGTCGACGGCCCGCCAGCGAACCCAGACGGCCGTCTGCTCGCCACGGTCGTCGGTCACCCGCTTGACGCGCTCGGGGTCGGTTTGTTCCAGTTCGGCTTGCTCGGCTTTCGACAGCGCGCTCGATTCGTCGACCCAGAGCTCACACGACAGCAGTGGGCCGTGGGCACACGCGAAGCGTTGGTTGGCCGAGCCGTCGCTCGAGCCGAGAATCTCGTCTTCGACCGTCCGGGCGTTGTCGGCCCATCCGGTGTTCGGATACAGCCCATTGACTGTCGGCGGTGGCCGCTCGGTCGTCGCTCTGTGCGTCGACACAGCGGTCGACTGCTTGCCAATCTGCTCGCTGGTTTGCTTGCGAATCTGCTTGCCGGTCTGCTCGCCAGCCAACCGCCTCCCACTGCTGTCGCTGTGTTCGCTGGGTCGATAGTGTGGTGGCTCGAACTGATCTCCGGTCACGACGGCTCGAATCCAGTGACATTCCGTGCCGAACCGTTCGAACGGCTGTGTCGACTCGCTGAATCGCAGCCGGACGGTGCCGCGCTCGGTGAGGCTGTTGGTGCCATCTTCGACGGCGAGCCGTGACCAGCTGTCGGTCTCGGGGTCGACACAGTACTCCCACTGGACGGCCGGATCGAACCCGTTGGGGTACTCTGCTTCCGCAAGCGGAACGAACAGCGGAATCGGCCCATCTCGGAGCTCGCCGTCGAAGCCACAGTACACGGTTTGGCTCTCGTCGTACGGCGGCCTGAACGGCCCGCTGTCGTCGGTCGACCATTCTGCTACTTCCGCGTTGTTTTCGGCGACGAGATGCGACACCTCGCCGCCTGGATGATCGTAGGCGAGGCCGATCCCTCCGAACCGCGGTCGCTCGGGGTGGGCCTCGCTGTCGGCCGCCAGCGCGGCCGCAGGATTGCCGTAGCTGCCGCCGACAAGTCGGCCGCGAATCCAGTGGGCCTCTTGGCCCGAAACTACCGTCGACGCGACGTCGTCGGGGACGACAAACGTTAGCTCACCGGCCTGCTGGAGGTTTTCGGTGTCGTCGTCGACCGCGAGCCTGGCCCACCCAGAGCCGTTCCAGTACTCCCAAGAAATCCGTGGCGGCCGTTCGAGCGCGCCGAACGCCGCGGCCGGCTCGTCGTCGGTTGTCTCGGGCTGCTCGTATGGCGCTGCTGGCGGCTCGAACTGCACCTGGATCTCTGCGCCGGGTTTGGTTAGTGCCTCCTCGCGGGCGAGATACAGCGTCGACGACGGCTGGGGGAACTGCCCCAATGGTTCGATATCCTCCTCGCCATCGACTGCGAGCGGCACGTCGTCGACGAACGCGCCGTCAGGTGGGGCGTGATCAAACGTCTGTGGCTGGCTCGTCGCAATCGAGACGGTGTCGATCTCAGTTGCAAACAGCGCGGCCGTCGGCTCGACTACCCGACACCGCAGCCATCGGCTTTCGATCTCCCCGACGCTGGTCTCAACGAACTCGCCTGGAAGCCGTCGACGCGTTGTATACGTCCCGTCGTCCGCCTGTGGGGTGGCTGCGAGTCGGTCGACCCGATCCTGGAGCGACTCGTCGGCTGGCTCGACTGCGGGCAGTCGGTGCCAGCCCTCGGTGTCGGTGTTTGTTTCGTCGTCGTTCGCTCCGTCTTCGGTTGCTCCGGCCTCGTTCACACCCTCTTCGATCGCTTTGTCTTCAGTTCTGGCTGTACCGTAATACTCCCAGACGACGTTGTCTTCGATGGCCCCAACGGAGCCGCCGAGTTCGAGTTCGAGCACTGCCCCGCTGTCGAGTTCGAAAAGCGAGTCGTCGCCCAAATACAGGGCGTGTTGCTGGTGACTTTCCCCGACAAACAGCCGGCTGCGGTCGCCATCCGCCAGCGACGCGTGGCTGGTGAGTCGGTCCGTCGACGGGTCGACGGCGTACACCTCGGCAAGCGAGGCGGATGTCGCCTCGAACCCCGAATCGGGTGGGATTTCGAAAACAGTCGACTCGTCGTCGCGTGTCGTCGCGGTCGCCTGAGTGCCGCCCGGCACCCGAACGTTGCGGTCGAGATCGCTTGTGGGCTCGACCGAAAGCGGCAGTTGGGCAGCCTGTGGCGGCCGTGGCCGTCTGCCGAGCGTTTCGAGCAACCCGGCCCGGTGTTTTTCCGGCAGTCGGTTGAGCCGCTGGACGACCTCGCCGCCGAACTCCGCGCCCACCGACAACAGCAGGCTGGCCATATCTTCGCTCTCGGGGTTCCAGTCGTCGACGTACTGGTCGGCCAACTCGACAAGTTCGGTTTCGAGCTCCTCGCGACTCCGGTCGTCGACGAGCGGCGGCTGACTCATCTGTCGGTCCTCCGTGCGGTCCGTCGTACGCGTTTCCTCCGACTCATCCATCGCCCTCCGTGATGTAGAACGGATACACCATATTCGCGAGGCTGTTGGTGGTTCTGACCTGATACTCGATCTCGATCAGCACTTTCGTCGGCTCGACGTCGTCGGTTCGGGCTTCGACCGACTCGATATCGATTCGGGGCTCCCACCGAACCAACGCCTCTCGGACGCTGCTTTCGATCAGGTTCAGCGTTGCGGGTGTGGCCGCCGAAAAGACGTGTTTGTGAATGTCACAGCCGAACTCCGGCCGCATGAGGCGTTCGCCCTTCGCCGTCCCGAGAATAA
>CAZOOU010000033.1:0-11020 GCA_964581495.1 uncultured Haloferacaceae archaeon | reverse complement strand
CACACCTGGAATCACGGCATCACCGAGGCCAATGAAAAACACGTCGCGGCTGTCGCCTTCAGTTTCGGCTTTCTCGGTGGGTTCGTCTGTCTCGGTGAGTTCGTCTGTCTCCGCATCGTCGACCTCGCTATCGGCTGGATTCTCGGCGGCCTCGTCTACGGCCGCATCAGCAGTGTCATCCAGAATCGAGTACGACAGCGTCAGCGGGATAATCAAGATGGCAGGAATACGCAGATCCATCACGCCGTCGGCGAGATCCAGCATATGCTCGGTTTTGTAGACGCTGATCGCATCGTAGATCGCCAACACTGAAAGCAGTAGTATGGCCGGCAAAATGCCGAATGTGATACCGAACAGCCCTGCCGCGCCCGCGCCCATGAGGACGCCAGCAGTGTTGATCACGTACCATTCGGGGTAGACCCACAGCGCGATCGCAACCGCCGAACCGAGAACGACCGCAAGGAGCATCGGCACGATGGCTGAAAAAACGTACCACGACAGCAGGCCGCTGGTGGCGACGATCACGACCCGGACGATCCAGTCGAGATCGTATTTAAACGCGGCCAGAAAGCCGAGCGTCGCCAGCAGGATGGCACCGAAATACAGCAGACTGTTGGTTGGGTCCTCGGGATTTTCGACCGCCTGGTAGCCCTGGTCGAAAAACGTCTGCACCAACGCGAGCGCGCCCAACTGAATCAGCAGAAACAAAACCACCGCACCAGCGACGCCACGATACTCCCGGGGAAACATACTGGTGGCTTAGACCGGAGGGGTTTGGGCGTTGTGTTTCGCGCTATGGGGCTCGTCCGCCGAGCTATCTGGCGTACAGTTTCGTCCCGACCAGTTCGGTCAAACTCGTCCCGCTCGTGGGCGTGATCGCCACGTAGGGGCCCTCGACGGGGCCAAACACGTCGACGATCCGCCCCACGGTCGACAGTGATTCGTTGATAACCATGAGGCCGATGTCGGGGACGTCATCGCTGTCGACGCTGACGATCGCCAGTCCTTGGGCGGTCCGGTCGACGGTGCCAATGCGTCGCATTAGTCCCTGAGGAGTTCGACGTAGGCGCCGATCGCCTGGACGAGATCGTTTTTGGTATCCTCGGCACCTTTGACGAGGACGCGACCGCGTTCCTCGTACTCTCGGGAGTAGGTTTTGTCGCGTTCGATCACCGCGTCGTAGCCGACCTGCTGGACGGCTTCGGCGATCTCGTCGACGGTTGGCTCCTCGACGGCCAGCTCCTTGGGCACGCGTCGACCCTCCGAGCGGGTCAGCGCGGCATCGAAGTAGGCGGGCCACAGCACGTTTTCGACCATACAGGAACAGGGCAGTCCTGTGGTAATACCGTTACGACTGTCGACTGTGCAGTCTCCGGTCGCCTCAGCGTCGACGGGCCAACAGTCCGCCACCGATCAGGGCAACGACGGCGACAACCGCCCCGAATCCGGGTGCCGACACGTCCGTTTGGTCGTCGTCTCCGTCGGCTGTTTCCGTGCCGGCTGTCTCGCCAGCGTCGTCAGTCGAGCCGTCGTCTTCGAGCGTGTACTCGCCGTCAGCGATCGCCTGTCGAGAGACGTAATCCGACTCGTTGTACCGGTCGGGGTGGAGCTGTTCGGTGAGGTTTCGCGTCGAGTAGACAATGCTCCGTGGGGCGGCCTGGTTGATGTAGTTGACCTCTAACATCACCGAGCGGCCGTTCTCGCCCGCCGTTGTCAACGAGTACGGTTCGTTGTGCATGATCTGGCCCTCGGTCTGGTCTGTGATCAACAGCACCTCGGGGTCGAGTTCGAGAAGGACCTCGTTGCTGAGTACTTCGTAGCCGTCGAACTCCTCGGCAGCCACGTTTTCCGCGCCGCTGGCGACGATGATTTCGTGAATAAACGTCTCACCGCCGACGGCGAACCCACCCAACAGCGGGTACAGCAGCCGCGGAGCCTCAACGTCGGCCGTCGACGCCGAGACTGCCTCGACGTTTGCATCAACCCATGCGTTCGTCTCGTGGGCTGCGTCCTCGTTGCCGGTCAGCTGCCCGATCGTCAGCGTCTTGTCGGCGACATCATCGAAATCCGTCGCCTGGGGGAAATGATACACCGTCAGCCCACTGTCGCGGAGCGTCTCGACGGTTTCGACGCTGGTCGCGTTCGGCGCGAGCACCAGGTCCGGCTCGGTGCCGACAACGCGTTCGATGCTGATTCCCTGTTCGGTCGACGAGACGTTCTCACGGCTTTCTGCCCCGTCGAGATAGTGGGCGAACTGTGTGAGCCCGACGACCTGGTCGGCGGCCTCAAGCTCCCACATCACCTGGGCGGCGCTCGGATTGGTCGTCGTCACGCGCTCGGGTCGCTCGTCGAGCGTGATCTCGGTGCCGGTCGCATCAGTCAGTGTGACCGGGAACTCGGTCGCTGGCTCGTCCGTCTGTGCGGTGGCTGAGCCAGTCGACAGGTCGGTCGAATCGGCAGCCGCGAGTGGGACTATGCCGACCGCAGCAATGATAACAAGCAGCGAAACGAATCCAACAGTGGTGACTCTCATTGCCTGAGGTCCGTGTGAAGTCAATAAGTATTTGCCTACTGCAAGTCGGCTTGCATACATGGATGTCCGGCAGCGTGCAGTCGGCTGGTCACTCTGGTTGACCGGTCTGCTCGTTGCCGTGATCATTGGGAGTGCGGCAATCGGTCCGGTATCGATTCATCCAGCAACGGTGCTGAAGGCGCTGCTCAACGGGTTGGCAGTGCCGGTCGGCGTCGAGTTGGGTGGCTCCGGGGGCGGCATACTCCAGATGCCGACGCCCGGCGTCAGGTGGCACTCGCCGTTTGCCTACGCCGTCGAGTCGACCCACGAGACCATCGTGATGCGGGTTCGACTCCCTCGGATTCTGTTGGCTGCGCTTGTCGGCTTCGCGCTGGCGGCGGCCGGAACGGTGATGCAGGGGTTCTTTCGGAACCCGATGGCTGACCCCTCGATTATCGGCGTCTCGTCGGGCGCGGCGGCGGGTGCGGTCGCGTTTCTGGTCGTTCCGGTAGCGATCCCGTTCGGTCTCGGCTTGCAGGGTGCGGCCTTTGTCGGCGCGCTGCTGGCCGCGTTCGCCGTTTACGCAATCGCCACCCAGGGCGGCCGGACGCCCGTGGCGACGCTGCTGTTGGCCGGCATTGCGATTCAGGCGTTTCTCGGCTCGGTGATCGCCTACCTCCAGTTGATCAGCGGCGAGGGGCTCCGGGCGGTCGTCCACTGGCTGATGGGCCATCTCGGCAACGCAAGCTGGGACGACGTCACCGTCACACTGGTTCTCGTCCCGCTGTTGTTCGGAATTCTGCTGGCCTACAGCCGTGATCTCAACGTGCTGTTAGTCGGAGAAGAGGCCGCGGCGGGTCTCGGTGTCGAGGTCGAACGCACCAAACGCATCCTGCTGGCGAGTTCGGCGGTGATTACGGCGGCCGCGGTCGCGGTCTCGGGTGTGATCGGCTTCGTCGGGCTGATCGTCCCGCATATGGTCCGGCTCGTCGTCGGCCCCGACCACCGCGTGCTGCTGCCGGCGGCCGCGCTGGCTGGCGCATCGTTTCTCGTCGTTACCGATACAGTTGCCCGCGCGGGCGCGACCGAGATTCCGGTCGGAATCGTCACCGCCGCGCTCGGCGCGCCCTTCTTTCTGTATCTGCTCCGGAGCCGGGAGGTCCACGAGCTGTGAGCGACCCCGTGCTCTCGGTCGACAACCTCTCGGTCGAGCTCGGTGGCACTGAAATCCTCTCGGCCGTCTCATTTGCCGTCGACGCGGGCGAACTCGTCGGCCTCGTCGGTCCGAACGGAGCCGGCAAAACCACGCTCCTCCGGGCGATCCAGGGTGTCATCGAACCCTCCCAGGGTTCGGTCACCGTCGCAGGCCACGCCGTCGGGGGGTTGTCGGCCCGCGAACGTGGTCGACGGATCGCCAGCGTTCCCCAAGAGACGGGCCTCTCGTTTTCGTTTACGGTCGAGCAGGCCGTCGCCATGGGGCGAAACCCACATATCGGGCGGTTCGGCACGGCCGACGAGGTCGACCGCAGACAGATCCAGCGCGCTATCGAGCAGACGAACCTCAAGGAGTTCGCAGAGCGGCCGGTCACCGAGCTGAGCGGTGGCGAACGCCAGCGTGTGCTGTTGGCCCGGGCGTTCGCACAAAACGCCCCACTACTCGTGCTCGACGAGCCGACCGCGAACCTCGATATCAACCACGCAATCGGCACGCTGGATCTGGTTCGCAGCGTGGTCGACGACGGAAAAGCAGCCGTCGCCGCGATTCACGACTTAAATTTAGCCGCCCGCTACTGTGATCGACTCGTGTTGGTGGCCGACGGCGAGCTGCGCGCGGTCGGAACGCCTCAATCCGTACTCACGAGCGAGCGGCTCGAAGCCGCCTTCGGGATCGAAACCGTCGTTGCGGCGGATTCGACGACCGACTCGCCACGGGTAACCGCACTGTCGTCGACTGACCGCGTCGACCGTTAGGCGTCGCCTACCACGTACCGTTTGTAAATCTGGTCGGCGATCAGCGTCCCGAACAGCCCCGATATAAATACGAAGGAGCCCGCCGAAACCAGCAGGAAACTCACCCACTGGCTGAGTGGCTCGATTGGCGGCCAGATGAACTCGGTGGCCTGGACGAAAAACTCCCAGAAGACGACGACCTGTAGTATGGCGACGCCCAGACTGCAGGCCAGCCGAACCCGGAGCTGTTCCCACGAGGGGCCGGGCTGTGGATCGGGAAACTCGTCGGCTGTCATTACGATGGGACAGACGCCGGTCGACCTAAAACCACGCGTTGTACGTGCCGAACCGTCAGCCTTACTCACGCGCCGGGGCTCCACCCGCGTATGGAGGTTCCGTGTGTCGCCGTCGACCGAACTGACGGCGAACAGAGCCGGCAGGCGTTGGCCAAGGCGGGGGTGCTCGGTGCGGACCACGAGATCGTCCACGACGACGGCACCCTGTATATTCCGGTGACAGACCCTGACGGCGTTCCGGACCGATTCGAGACCACCACCCGCGAGCTTCCGGCTCGGCGGACTGTCCAGACACCAGCCGATATCCTGGGGTACGAGCCCTCGCTCGAACGACTCGGCGATGTCGTGATCGTCGACGAAGACGACAGCGAGCGCGCCCAGGAGATCGCCGACGCCGTAATGGACTCTGACCTACCAGCACGCTCGGTGCTCAACCGCGCCTCGAAAATCAAAGGCGAGCTCCGAGTGCGCGACTGGGAACTGTTGGCCCAAGACGACGCCGATGTCGACCGCAGTCCGACCGAAACAGTCCACCGCGAGTACGGCCACGAGTTTCTGTTGGATCTCGACGCGGTCTACTTTTCGCCCCGCCTTGCGACCGAACGCAATCGGGTTGTCGAGGGAATCCAGCCGGGCGAACAGGTCCTCGACATGTTCGCTGGCGTGGGCCCGTTTGCGATTCCCGCGGCCGCCCGCGGCGCAAGGGTGGTGGCCGTCGACCTCAACGAGACCGCAGTTGGGTATCTCCGCGAAAACGCCGAGAGAAACGATGTTAGTGACTCTATAACCGCGATTGCAGGAGATATCCGCGAGGTAGCCACTGACTACTCGGGGTGGGCCGACCGGCTGATTATGAACCTCCCGCACAGCGCGGGCGAGTTCATCGAGACGGCCGTCGACCTCGCGGGCGAGGAGTGTGTGCTGCACTACTACGACATCCAGCATGATTCGGATCCGTTTGGGCCGGGGATCGAGACGATTCGGAAAGCCGCCGAACCCGACTACGAGGTCGAGATCGAGACGGAACACGTCGTCCGGTCGTATGCCCCACACGAACTGAACGTCTGTCTCGATGTTCGGCTCACGCGCCGATAGCCGAACGATTACACGGTGTCGACTGCTACGACCAGTATGGGAACAGTCGACCAGCTATTCATCGCGCGCGAAAGCGGCGAGCCGATGAGCCAAAGGGAGTCAGTCGACCTCGTCGAGGGCGGGATTGTCGGCGACCGGTATCTCCGTGGGACGGGCCATTACTCGCCATACGATGTCTGTGAAGTGACGCTGATCGAAAGCGAGGCCATCGACCGCGTCGACCGCGAGTTCGGGATCGATCTGTGGGACGGTCGACACCGTCGGAACATCGTCACTCGCGGCCACGCAGTTGACGACCTGTTGGAAACCACGTTCCGCGTCGGCGAGGCCGAACTTCGGGGCACACGTCCCCGCCCGCCGTGTGCGCACCTCGAAGAGGTCGCCGGCCAGCAGGGTGTTGCCAGCGCGCTCGGGGCGGGCCGCGGCGGGATCTGTGCGCGGGTGGTTTCGCCGGGGACCGTGGCCGTCGACGACGCCATCGAAATACTTGAGGCCGATCCACGTACGGTGGGTGCCGACATCGCCGAGCGACTCGGAGCCGACTCCGTGGCTGATTCGACCGGCGATCCCGACGTGGATTAGACTAGTCTAAATTTCTAATTAGGAGCGGAAAAGTAATACGTGTGGCACTGAAAGAGCGCAGTAATGAACTCTACCGCTGCCGTCTCGAATCGCTCACAAACACTCTCACGTCGACGGTTCGCACTCGGAGTTGGCGCGCTCGGTGCCGCCGGCCTCGCTGGCTGTCTCGGTGACGATCCAACGCAGGTCGGCGGCAACCGGAGCAACCCGGACGCCGAGCTGTCGGTGTTCGCAACCATGCCCGCCGTCTGGGACTTCGTCCGACAGGTCGCCGGCGACCGGATGAACGCCATCGATCTCGTCCCGGTCGGCCAACACGGCCACGACTGGAACCCCGATGCGAGCACCGTCGAAGATCTGGATACAGCCGACGGCTTCGTCTATCTTCGCGACTTTTCGAGCTGGCAGGACGACGCCGCAGCCAGCCTGGAAGCCGACGGCGGCACCGTCGTCATCGAGGCCTCCGAAGGCATCGAGTTTTTCGACAGCCCCGCCGAGGACAACGACGAACACTGGTGGATGGACCCGATCGCCTGCCAGGACGGCGTCGACAACATCGCTGCCGGCCTCTCGGAGCTCGATCCCGACCACGCCGACGAGTATGAGGCCAACGCTGCCGCGTTCAACGAGGAGCTCCAGGCGCTCAACGACGACTTCCAGGCAATCGTCGACCGCGGCGAGATCAGCGAACTCGTCGTCGGCACCCACGACTCGTTCCAGTGGTGGAACCGCCGCTACGGCCTCGATATCTACTCGCCAGTCGGCACCTCGCCGGACGACGCGGCCTCACCGCGGGACGTCGAAGAGATCGAGAACCTGATCGCGGAGTTCGACATCGGCCATATCCTCTACGATGTGGGCGAACCGGCAACGCTCGCCAACACGCTCGCCGACGACACTGGCGCGGAGATTCTGCCGCTGTCGCCGGTCGAAACCCAGATCGACGGCAGCCCTGCTATCGATGATTCGGTGCAGATGGAGTCCGACTGGGGCTACATCGAGCATTTCCGGAATCTCAACCTGCCGTCGGTCGAGACTGCGCTCCGCGCGGAATAGCCCAGAACTTTGTGTTCGGAACCCAAGAATCGGACAACTGCGGATTCCCACACCAATTGATGATCGAATGACACCAGCAATCTCCGTTGAGAACGTTTCGTTCGCCTACGATGACCAGCCAGTCCTCAGAGATATTTCGCTGACCGTCGACGAAGGCGACTTTCTGGGCCTGATCGGCCCGAACGGCTCGGGGAAAACAACGCTCCTCAAGCTCATGCTCGGGCTGAAAAAACCAGACACGGGCCGAATCGAGCTGTACGGCACCCGCGCCGACACGTTCAAACAGGGCACCCGGCTCGCGTACGTCTCCCAGCAGTCCAGTGAGGCCGACGCCATGATGCCGGTCACTGTCCGGGAGGTCGTCCGCATGGGTCGGTACGCCCATGCGGGCCTCATGCCGCTTTCGAGCGACGACAGCCGCCTCGTCGACGAGGCGCTCGAAACCGTGGGGATCAGCGATCTCGCCGACCGCAAGATCAGCCGGCTGTCGGGCGGCCAAAAACAGCGCGCCTACATCGCCCGCGCGCTCGCCAGCGAGGCCGACCTGCTCGCACTTGACGAGCCAACGGTCGGCGTCGACGCCGACTCGGTCGAGGCGTTTTATGATCTGCTGGCAGATCTCAACCGCGATGGGATTACGATTATCCTGATCGAACACGATATCGGCGTCGTCACCCAGCACGCCAACATGATGGCCTGTCTCGACTGCGAGCTGTACGAACACTGCGAGACGCGGCAGTTCCTCGAAAGCGGCGCGGTCGAACGCGTCTTTAGTTCGGCCCATGGGCTGCAGGCTGGCCAGCTAGTAGGGAGTGACTAACGTGGCCGTTGAGACTCCCTCGCTGGGTCGACAGCGCGCGCTGTTGGGCGTCGGAATCCCCCTCCTGTTGGCCGGGTTTGCGGCGTTTATCATCTGGGGGTTCCCGCCGATCTACGGGCTGTTTTGGGACACCACCTGCTCGGCAGTCGACACCTGGATCGTCTGCAGTAACTTCCTGCAGCGTGGGTTTACCGCGGGCGCGCTGATCGGCGTCACCGCGCCGGTAGTCGGCACCTACCTCGTCAATCGCCAGATGGCGTTGATCGGTGAAGCACTCGCCCACACCGCCTTCGGTGGCGTTGCTATCGGCCTGTTTATCGGAGCAGCGGTGCCGAGTCTGGATTACCCCCTCGTGTTCGCGCTTGTGGCTGCCGCAATCAGCGCGCTCGGCATGCAGTATATCGCGGTCAAAACCGACGGCTACGCCGATGTGCCGATTGCGATCATGCTCACCGGCGGTTTTGCGCTCGGTATTGCGATTATTTCCTACGGTGTCGTCTTCAGTGCGACCGTCGAGAGCTACCTGTTCGGAGACATTCTTTTCGTTCCCTTTGAGAACGTCCAGCTCATGGTCGCGTTGACGCTGTTGGTCGGCCTGACTGTCGGGCTCACGCACAAACAGCTGTTGTTTATTACGTTCGACCGGGAGGCCGCCCGGCTGGCCCGGATCAACGTCTGGTACTATGATACGCTGTTGATCGTACTTACCGCGCTCGTGGTTGTCGCAGCGATGCAGATTTTGGGCGCGATCCTGGTCGCCGGCATGCTGGTGATCCCGGTTGCGGCGGCGATGCAGCTCACATCCAGTTTCAATCGTGGGATGATTCTCTCGGTTTTGGTCGGCCAGATCGCGATCTTCGGGGGGATCTTTCTGTCCTACGTTTGGAACGTCGCCACCGGCGCGATGATTATTCTGGTCGCTATCACGGTCTACCTCCTGTCGCTGTTTGGCGGCGAACTGTGGTAGGACCCGCCGTCGACAGCTCTTCGACAGTCAGACACTGCGTGGCACCGCTTCCGTGCTGGCCGGTCGACCGCTGCTGTCGACCGTGGCTGTGAAAAACGGGGTGCGTCTTCGGTCGCATTCTTGTATTCCTCCCCGCAGCGCCGTCGCTCGGCGAGTAAAAGCTGTATAACACTAACTGAAGTGTTTAGTCGGCGTTCGGAGCCAGTGGTTCGGCTTCGGATTCGGCCTCGGCCATCGAGGACGTGATTCCTTTTGCCAGTTTAAAAACAGCTGCTTTGTGATCGGTCTTTGACTTGTGGATCGAAGTCGGCTTGATGCCAAGAGTTTCGTATTCGGTGAGTTCGAATTCGCCTTCCCACGCCTCACACTGAGTACGTACCTCGGCAAGCAGGCCGTGTAGGTGAATGAGCTCCTGCTTCTTCATGAGCAAACACTCGTAGCGACCGAAGGGTTATAGTACTATCTTGAGATGAGTTAACAAGGGACTTGTATATTTGGTCTATAGAGCCGCATAGCGCCCGATTTAGTCATATGAATCATGATGGTTCTGGGCAGTTCGGCCGTGAACTGGGTTATATTACTGTCGATTCTGCTTGCGCGCGCTCTCACCGCGTGGCCCGTCAGTAGGCGTCGACTACTGCTCGCTGGGCTGTTGGTCGGCGGCCGACACTACTCCTTACTGGGCGGGCAGCTTCCAGTAGTCGACGGCTACCGAGCCTACAGCTCCTGGAACTGTTTTACCGTCTCGAGATCACGCTCGGTGCGAAGGAACTCGGCGGCCCGTCGGGTCGCATGGCAGTTCGGACAGCTAAAGTTCGACCGAACGTTCGGCATCTCCGTTGGGGTCTTCTGCCAGTGTTTCCCACACTCCGGACAGTGGAGCCGGACAAAGGCTTCCTTCATGAACAATAACAACGTATGCTGTCTACAAAACGTTGTATCAAAATATCACTCCGCTCATATATCGTCGCCCGGTCGACCGGCTCAGCCGAACAGTTCGCCGTGGTCGACTTCGAGCAGCTCTTTGTAGCGGTTGCGGATCGTCACTTCGGAGATGTCGGCGACGGTGCCGACCTGACTCTGGGTGACCTTCTCGTTGGTCAACAGTGCGGCCGCGTAGACGGCGGCCGCAGCAAGGCCGACCGGCGATTTGCCGCTGGTGATGCCGGCCTCTTTGGCTCCACGAAGCAGCGCGCGGGCCTCGCGTTCGACCTCCTCGCTGAGTTCGAGCCGCGAGACGAACCGCGGGACGTACTGTTCGGGGTCAGCGGGCTGGACTTCGAGTTTGAGCTCTCGAACCACATAGCGGTAGGTCCGAGTCATCTCCATTTTTTCGACTCGTGAAACCGCTGCAAACTCATCGAGGCTGCGCGGATTGCCCATCTGTCGGGCTGCGGCGTACAGCGAGGCAGTTGCGACGCCTTCGATCGAACGGCCCGGCAGGAGGTCTTCGTCGAGTGCGCGACGGTAGATCACCGAGGCCGTCTCGCGGACGGCTTTCGGCAGCCCCAACGCCGAGGCCATACGGTCGATCTCGCCGAGTGCTTGCTTGAGATTGCGCTCTTTGCTGTCGCGCGTGCGGAACCGCTCGTTCCAGGTGCGCAGCCGCTGCATCTGTCGACGCTGGTTCGAACTCAGTGCCTTGCCGTAGGCATCGCGGTTCTGCCAGCCGATGTTGGTCGACAGGCCCTTGTCGTGCATCATCTTCGTCGTCGGTGCCCCCACACGCGACTTCGAGTTGC
>CAZOOU010000032.1:0-11058 GCA_964581495.1 uncultured Haloferacaceae archaeon | reverse complement strand
GAGAGTGAGAGTTAGGACAGAGATGGAGGCGGAGACACAGAACTGAGTAGCTAGATAACCCAACAGCCCGCGACCTAGATACCGGACAATATTTCTGGTTAATTCCTCCGTGTGATGAGCATACCACGACGTTGCAGGGTGTGACACGACAGTCGACATAGCTGCCGGACATTCTTACCTGTATATCGGCTAAACCCACGAATTCGCCACAGAGAGCGGCTCAAACCGCGGAACTTTTGATGGTTGAACCAAACGAGTTGGTATGGCTGGAGATACAACCAGACGGTGGTTCTTGACTAGCGCCGCCGGCGCAGGTACCATCGCACTTGCGGGCTGTACGGATGCAGCCGAAGAAGAGCCAACTGACGAACCAACTGACGACGCCGAGGAACCCGACACGGAGGGTGAAGACGACACCGACGACGTCGAGCAGACCTACGAGATTTGGGCTGCCGACCAGGGTCTGAACGTCGTCCACATCTACGAGCCCGCTGGCGACGGCGAGTTCGAAGAGATCGACACCATCGACACCGGTGCCGAAGGTGGCGAAGTGCCGCACATGGTCGACTTCACGAGCGACTACGAGTATGTGGCAATCCCGTGTACCGCGGGTGGCCGCGTGTTGGTCTACCGCACCGAAGACCGCGAACTCATCGGTAACATCGAAACCGGCCCCGGCTCGCACTTCGCGAGCTTCTCGCCGGACAACGACTACCTCACCGTCGACGTGATCGGTGAAAACCGGATCGCCAAGGTCGACATCGACTGGGACGACGAATCCTTCGAAGAGACCGACGAGCTCGTCATGGCCGACGTCGAACACCAGAACGAAGACACCGACCCAGTCTGTCACCAGTTCGACGGCCACGGTCGGTCGATCCACACGCTCGGTCCGAGCTACCACGACGCCGGTGTCGTCGTTGTCGACCACGAGGACTTCAGCATCGCCCAATCGTTCAGCGGCGATGATCTGCCGGCCAACTGTGGAACTGTTCCACACCCAACCGAAGACAAGTTCTACCTGACTGCTGGCCTCCCAACGCCAACCGACGACGACGGCGAGCCGATCGACGGCGAAGAGGGTGTCGGCGACTACTACGTTCTCGACACCAGCGGCGACGAAATCGAGGTCATCGACGACGGCTCGACGGGCGGCATCGACGCCCACGGCTTTTGGTTTACGCCGGACGCCGGGGAACTGTGGGTGCTCAACCGCGAGACCAACGACGGGATCATTCTCGATCCCGAGACCGACGAGCAGATCGGCGAGATCGACGCCTACGGTCCGGAAACATCGGAAGACTCCGACGACCGCGACTCGCCGGACATCATGTGGGCATCGCCTGACGGCGAGTACATGTTCGTGACGCTCCGTGGTCCGAACCCACAGTCCGGCGACCCACACGCCGCAACCGGTGTCAACCCCGGCTTTGCAGTCTTCGACATCGAATCCCGCGAACGTGTTGATACGATCATCCCATCGGGTGACGAGGACGAGTCGGACTTCCACGGTATCGGTGTCCGCCCAATCGGTGAGTACGACGGCTTTACCTCGCCACAGTACTGACACCGCTGTCTGATTATTCTTTTCGACGGGCTGCGATCACAACCGCCAGCGACAGCGCGACAAGCGCAGTGACGATCGTCAACCCAGGCGCCTGCACACCGTCGACTAGCGATGATTGATCGGCTTCGATCTGAATCTGTGGGCCGTTCGGCCCCTCATTTGTCGGCTGGATAAACAGCCCCTTTGCGTGGCCGCCGGCGAGTGTCACACTCGAATCCGCAAGCGCGATGGTCGTATTGCCGGCCGCCTCCTCGTCGACACTAAACGTGATCGTGGCAAACGGCGCGGTTGCAGTGGTGCCCTCGCCAGCCGGATCACGTGTCTGGGTCAGTGTCACAACGCCTGCATCGGGATCGATGTCGGCGTCAGTGTCGGCCGTCGCGTTGTCATCGGATTCGAACCAGCCGTCGGCCTGGACGTTAGTTGCATGCAGCTGGTCGGAGTCATAGTCGGCGACAAGCGAGATCTCTTCGAGTCCGTAGCCCGCCAGCGAGCCGTGGTCGCTAACCAGAATGACGACCTCAACCTCGTCACCGGGAGCGGCGGTGTAGCTGTCTTCCTCACTGTACATGATCGACGAGCCATCACCCGCCGCTGCCGGAGCGGCAACCGCGAGTGCGGCGATAACACCAACTGTGAGCACAACGGCGACGATGCGATTCATTGACGGCAAATTGCGACCAGTTGAACAAGACGTTTCGGTTCGAACCGAGCTGAGATTGCTGATTCGTCCCTTTTTTGTTGTGACGACAAGGGCGCGATACCGTCGACAGAAAGCGTCTGCTCCCGAACGATAGCAGCCATGAAAAACCGATATGGGACCGCCGAGAGTCGAACTCAGGTCCTACGGACCCCATCCGCAGAGGATACCACTACCCCACGGTCCCGCATGCAACCGAACGCGAGTGAGTCATTTAACGTCTTCGTTTCGTCGACCCCGGCTTCGTTGTGCGGTTTGCGTGTCGACCACACACCTCAATCACACAGATCTCAACCCCACATATCCGTCGACCCTGTCGATCTCTCGCAGGACACACCTACCCGAACCACTCGCCGAGCGTCTCGTGGACGCCGATTACCATCGACGGGACGACGAACATAAACAGGTGTTCCTCTAGGGGTATGCCGGCGATGTCGACGCCCGTCCGCAGCGGGATCTCGAAGACGCCCACGTCAAGGGTGTAACGATCCCACAGATACCCCAGGGGATACAGCGCAAGGATCGTCCGGGCGGCCCGTCGCTCGGAGTTAGTGTGTCTGAGCAGTGCTGCCGCAACCAGCCCCCACGCGATCTCGGTCACCAGATACGTGTAGCGACCGAACACGGAGATGTCGACGCCCATACGGTGGACTCAACCTACGGGCGCAAAAAACTCCGCCTGTCAGTATCTCCCTGTCGGACACACCATCCAGAGTTCGGATTCGTGCAGCAGTTTGTTCGGCGGCGATAGCTCTGAGTCTGTGCGGGGGTTCGCCGAGCCGGTTGTATCGTTCGTTGCCATGCCATGATTATTAATGATATACGCTCATAACTCTATCCACAGCGTCGACTGCACGGATTGTCTGCGGTAGCGATGCGTTCGACGAGACCGGCTGGCTGGTCGACTATCCGAGCGGCTGGAGCCACGCGGCCACCACGAGCGCGGCCAAAAACAGATACGACCCCCGGATCAGCAGCATCGTCGCCTCCTTCGGCGGCGCACGGCGCGCGAACCCAAAGACAACGCCGAACACAACCGGTGCGGCCCCCGCAGCCAGCGGAAACACACCGACCAGCGCCAACAGCAGCGTTACCACCATCCCGGCGACCATCAGCCCCTCGGCGAACTGGCGGGCGCGCTGTCGACCCAAGACGACGGCGACTGTTCGCTTGTTGATCGACTGATCGTAGGCGTAGTCAGTCGAATCGTCGACTGTTTTGATCCCACACAGAATCGTCGTGAACACGACGGCGTACGCGAGCACCGACGGCGTCAGCGTTGTTGTTTGGACGTAGTAGCCGCCGAGCAGCGCGATCCCGATACCGGCAGGATAGCCTGCAGTCGCACCCACGGGGTGGAGATCCAACTGCGGAGCGTGGTGATAGCCGATCAGCCACCCCGGCAGCGTCAGCAGCGCGGCGATTGGGTCGACCAAGTACCAAAGAAGGCCACAGCCCACAAAAAAGGCAGCCGAGGCTCCAATCAACCCGACCTGACAGCCGCGGGCCGAAAGCGGGTGGTCGTCGTCTTCGCCCCGCCAGTGGAAGTCGACGTAGCCGTCCTTGAGATGCGCAACGTATAGCGCGCAAAACGCCGTCGTCATATGGAGCACAGCGAGTCCGACCGCAAAGTCGACCGCAAGCACCGCCCCAAACGCCGATGCCGCCACCGGCGGTAGCATGAAAACCGGATGGATCTGTGAGAGATAGCCAGCAGCCGCCGCCGAAAAGCCAGCTCCGTGACGGGCGAGTGACATAACCAAGCTATCAGCCAGTTCCGCAAAGAGTGTTCCGCCGACGGTTCGGCTGTGGTAAGCGAGCCGACCGGCGTCGGTTACAGCAACACGCGTTCGAGGTCGACCACAACGCCACTGTCGGCGGCGGGATCGCCAGCCATCGTCCCCAGACAGACCGCGCTGTCGTCGGGTGTATAGCAGGCCACCAGCGCGCCCTCGGCGATTCCGTCGTCAGCACTGATCACACCGGGGGCGTACACCGGCGCGCCGGTCGCAACGTTGCGGGCCGCCGAGGGAGCGATCGTCAGGCTCGGGAGATGCGTGAGTGCGCGCTCGGCGGGCGACACGACCGCTCGAAGCAACTCCTCGTCGCCCTCTTGGGCGAACACCAGCGCGTCAGTGAACTCCTGGAGCGTCACCAGCGACGAGTCATCGAACGGGTCGGTGGCGGTCCGCCGCAGATGACCCATATGCCCACCCGTTCCCAGCGCGAGGCCGAGATCGTGGCACAGTTTTCGGATGTAGGTGCCGCTTTCGCACTGCACCCGGATGAGCGCCTGGCGGTCGCCGAGATCAAGCAGCGACAGCTCATGGATCTCACGGACGCGGAGTCGACGGCTAACCGCGCTTTTGCGCGGGGGTTTCTGGTAGAGCGGAGCCTCGAACTCCGCAAGCACGTCTTCGAGGTTCGTCGGTGCGGGGCCGTGGAGTTCGAGCACCGAGACGTACTCTTTTCGGCCTTCGAGAAACACCTGGGCCATTCGGGTTGCGTCGCCCAACAGCATCGGAAGACAGCCAGTTACTTTCGGGTCGAGGGTGCCGGCGTGGGCCGCCCGGTCGACAGTCGGCCCATCGGGAGCCAGCTCGTCGACCGCGTCAGCGGCGAGATCTCGCACCCAGCCGGCGACCTGGTGGGCAGAGGGGCCGGCGGGTTTGTCGAGGTTGAGCACGCCGAACCGCAGCAGCTCGTCGAGCGTCCGTTCGTCGGGCGGGGCGCGGAGTGGGTCAGCCATAAGTGAAATAAATTAAAAGTCGTAGACGACGCCTTCGACCGGCTCTTTGCCCTCGTCGGCCGCCGGATCGTAGGCTTCGACGGCGGTTGCCAACACCTTTTGCATCGACGCGGGCCCCCAGCGAGCGGTGTTGCAGGTGATGTCGTAGATCGTCAGATCCGAGATGTCGATGTTGTAGTACTCCTTGTACCGGAGCGATTCGCTGTTTTCGCGGCGGGTGGTCTCGGTGCGGGCGCGTTCGACCGGTTTGTCCTCGCGGTCGGCAATACGTTCGGCCCGAATTTCGAGGGGGGCATCGAGCCAGATTTTGATGTCGGCGTGATCCGCGGCGAGCCAGCCAGCGAGCCTGGATTCGAGCAGGATATCCTCGCCGTCGACGGCGATCTCTCGGAGTCGGCGGTCGAGATCCCGGTCGATCTGCTCGTCTGTTTCGGCCAACTCGTTGAACTCGACGGGGGTGTAGCCGCGCTCGTCGGCAAGCTCCCGGAAGATGTCGCCGCCGCTGACGTGTTCGAGGCCGAACTGCTCGGCCAGCGCGGCGGCATTGGTGCTTTTGCCGCTGCCGGGGGGCCCAGAGACGGTGAGTAACATACTATCTCTCGTTGGGTCCGGCTAAAAGAGATTACCCTTCGGTCGCCCGGTCGACACACCGGCACACGCCAATTCGACAGTCTACGAGACACTCACTCAGGAGAGTTGGGCGGCGATGTCGGCCTCAGTGATAATGCCGACCGTCTCGCCGCCTTCGGTGACCATGACCGCCTTGTAGTGTTCCAAGAGATTGCGGATCTCGTCGACGGTCGAATCAGTCGCGACCGTCGGGAACGACTCGCTCATCAGTTCGCTAACCGGATAGCTCCCCACATCCTCGCCGGCCTGAATCACGTCGCTTTGGCTGATCGAACCGACCGGGATGCCGTTCTGGAGAACGGGCAACTGCGAGTAGGCTTCGGCTTTCATCGTCTCGATTGATTCGCGCACGGAGTCGTCGGGCGCAACCGAGACAACGTCTTCGTGCATCAGATCCGCCGCCCGGACGACCTCGCCTTCGGCCTCATCAAGGGCGTTGACGATCCGCCGGAGCGTCGAGAGCCGCGGGTCGACATCGCCACCCTCAATGCGGGCGATCAGCGGCTGGGAGACGCCAGCAGCCTCGGCAAGCGAACTCTGGGTCAACCCCAGCGCAGTGCGGCGTTCCCTGAGATCCTGTGGCGTCGGCAGTTCCATACACTGCTATTACTCAAAGTTATTTGAAAAGCTTTCGTCGGTGGCAGTCGACGACGGAGATGGCTCCTCGCCCTCCGGGAGTAGTCGACGGCTACTGCTGCCGTAGAAAGTGGCTCCGAGCTACTCGTCTTCGTCGGGATCTGTCTCTATGACGTCGATCACCGACAGCGGAACGTCTCGGAGCGCACCGCCGACCTCACTTTTGGCGATGCGGGAGGCGTGTTCGACGCTGTCGGCGTTGAAAATATCGATCTCAAGCATCAGGCCGACGAGGGCAGTGTCGGCGGCAATAAACGCCGAATCGAACGGCTCGCCGCAGGCCGGACAGCCAGTGACGCCGACTTCGACGTCGACGTACTCTTTGTCCTGTTGGTTGAGTCGCTTGCCCGCAGAGCTAACTGCAACCCCAATCGCATCGTCGATATCCTCGACATCACGGACCAACCACGCGGCTTCCATCGCAACGAGATAGTTACTCATTGTACACCCTGTGTGCTCCGGGGTTTCGTGTCTTGTGGTTCGGTCGCGCCACGCCGAATGAGCCCTGTGACCGTGTCACCATCCGCCACAAATAGGCGCAAGGCAGCCACTCGTTTCTCATAAGTTATGGCTATCCTGTGAGTGAGCCACACCGTTTACTGACATCCAGCCGGAAAGACACCACCAGAGTTTCACTCTACACAAGTCGCATTGAATCGGTAGACTGCGTCGGGGTAGCTGCGGTCACGACGAGAGAAGACTTATATAGGGGGCCACAAGCAGTCCAGGTACGGCTATGATTGAATCGGTTTCGCGGCTCACCGTGTTTGCCCTGTACCAGCTCACCGTTGTGTTCGGTATCCTCCTGTTGCCGGTCGCGCTTGCGGCCCGACGACTCGGAGTCAACCTGCCGATTGGCGAGCTAATCGACCAACTTGATGCGGCGTACGACCAGACAGCGAACTAATTTTGCTAGCTTGCCCACGCTAAAGCGCGAGGGTTTGTGCCCGGTCATCTCATAAAATCGGCACTGCCGTTAACTTCCCGGCTGCCCAACGGAGTGTATGTCACTCCGCAAGTTCCTCGCACCGCTGGCGGCTGTCGGTGGAATCGTCGCCGCCAACCGTCGACTCCGTGCGACAGACGAGCTACCGCCCGCCCTCGACGGCCAGCACGAACAGTTCCGCTGGCGAGGCCTCGACGTTGCCTACACCGAAGCTGGCGACGCCGATGATCCAACGCTCGTGTTGCTTCACGGCATCAATGCCGCCGGCTCAAGCGGCGAGTTTCGGGAGGTTTTCGAGTCGTTAGCCGACGACTACCACGTCGTCGCCCCGGATCTCCCCGGCTTCGGCCGGTCTGACCGACCACCACTCCAGTACTCGGCGCGGCTGTACACCACGTTCGTCGACGACTTTCTGACGCGGTTCGAACCGCAGGCTGTCGTCGCCTCTTCGCTGTCGGCGGCCTACACACTGGCTGCACTCACCGAAGCCGACGACCACACTGTCAAAGAACTGCTTTTTATCTGTCCGACCACCAAAGCCGGCCCAGAACCGCCCAAGCAGTGGCTCAGACAGCTGATTCGCTCGCCGGTTGTCGGCGAAGGGCTGTTCAACCTCATTACGTCCCGGCCGTCGATTCGGTACTTCAACGCCGACCACGGCTACTACGACCCAAAGAAGGCCGGAGCGGAGTGGCAGGACTACGAGTGGCAGACGGCCCATCAGCCGAACGCCCGCTTCGCGCCGGCATCGTTCATCAGCGGCTATCTCAACAGCGATATCGATCAGGCAGCGGCGATCGACGAGTTAGGAATTCCGACAACCATCGTCTGGGGTCGCGACGCTGACATCACTCCGTTGGCCGATGGCCGCGAGTTGGCTGACGAAGCCGACGCGACGCTCGTCGTCTTTGATCGCGCGCTGCTGTTGCCACACGTCGAGTTCCCCGAGCAGTTCGTCGACGTCGTGGACGAACACGTCGACGGCCATCCGAAGTCGACCGTCTAACCACTCTCTCGACCAGTTAGACGGGCCGGAAAACGACCAGCCAGTCGTCGGTCGTCTCGCGGGTTTCGACAGTCACCGTCACCTCGTCGCCGACAGCGACGGCTTCGGGCTCGACGCCGCGCAAGATACCAGTAAGCGCGACCGGCCCGAAGTCGACGACCGCGCTCACATACGGGGTGTCGTCGCTGAACTTCTCGGCGGCAACGTGGACCACGGTGTACGTCTCGACTGTTCCCGTCTCCGGCAGCGGCTGCTGGGAAAGCTCGGTCGACCCGGAGTGCGGACAGACCCGCCGCGGCGGCAGCGAGCCATGGCCTTCGGGTGACGCCAAATAAAAGGCCTCGCCGGTCGCAATGGCATCGAGCCACTCGTCGTACGTTGCTGGCTGGTCGGTGGGCTGATCAGTCATTGGTCTGCCTCCAGGACGTGGACAACCGCACTGGCAACGGTGCCGCCCGCGTTGTGGGTCAGCCCGACCGTTGCATCCTCGACCGCCGAGCTGTTGGGGTGGTCGCCTCGCAACAGGCGAGTGACCTCGACGATCTGGCTGCCGCCGGTCGCGCCCACCGGGTGGCCCTTGGCTTTCAGCCCCCCAGAGAGATTGATCGGACACTCGCCGGCGGCGGTCGTTTTTCCGTCGCGGGCGGCCGCGATCCCCTCGCCCGGCTCGAACAGACCGAGCGACTCGATAGCCAGCACTTCGGCGATCGTAAAGCAGTCGTGGACCTCCGCGAAGTCGACGTCTGTTGCTGTAATGCCGGCATCCGCGTACGCCTCCTCGGCCGCAGCTGTCGTGGCTGGCGTCTGGGCGATCTCCGCGCGGTCCTGGAGCGCGAGGTTGTCGCCACCCTGACCGCTGCCCGTGATCGAGACTGGCGCGTTGATCCCATTAGCGTCGGCGTACGCCTCGGAGACGAGCAACACTGCACTGGCACCGTCGGTGATCGGGCAGGCGTCGTACAGATGCAGGGGGGTGGCGACCGGTGGGCTGTCGAGTGCCTGCTCGACGGAGATCTCCTTTTGATACTGGGCGAACTCGTTGTCGACGGCGTTGGCGTGATTTTTGACGGCGATGTGGGCCAGCTCCTCGCGGCTGCCGCCGAACCGCTCGAAGTAGGCCTGGGCCATCAGCGCGTATGCGCTGGGGAACGTCACGCCGGCTCGAACCTCGTACAACTCATCGGCGGCAATCGCCAGCGCGGCGGTCACCTTCTCGGTGTCGAGGGTCGTCATCCGCTCCATGCCACCGGCGAGGATGACGTCGGCCTCGCCCGACCGGATCGCTCGGACGCCTTCGCGGATCGCGACGCCCGCCGAGGCACACGCCTCCTCGTAGCGGGTGGCCGGACAGTCGAGGCCGGCGGCTTCGGCCATCAACGGGGCCTGGTGGCCCTGGTGTTCGGCGAGCGCGCCCATGAAGTTGCCATAGTTGAGTTGGTCGACGGCCGCCCGCTCGACACCCGCGTCGTCGAACGCCGCCAATGCAGCCGCCGCGAACAGTTCGCGGCCGGCGCGGTCGCCGTGGGCTCCGAACGGGGTCAGACCGACGCCGGCAATGCGGACAGTACTCATACAGGCCCGTTGTCCCGAATGTGGTAAAACCTTGGCTCAGGGCTGCTCACCGGTCCGACAGGGTGACAACAGCGCTGATCGGTCGACGAAACCGCCGGTGCGTCCGAAAAAAGTAGTCGGGGCCTACTCGCGGCTCAAACGGATCGCACAGTCGTCAGCCGATATACCGTAGCTCGTCGTCAGGCATTACCTGCTGTTGTTGCTGTTGGGCCTGCATCTCCTGGATCTTGCCGACGACCTCCTCCATCTCTTCGGCACGCTCTTCGAGCGAGCTAAAGTCGACCTCGAAGCCGAGGACGTCCTGCAGGACTTCCAAGACAGCTTGGGCGCTTTTCGGGTCGACCAGGTAGCCGCTGGTTTCGCCCATCAGACAGGTCGCATCGAGGCCGCGGCGCTCTCCCAGACCGAGTAGGAGCCCACTAACGCCGACGATGCCGCCGGCTGGCTCGTCCGAGCGGAACTCGACGCCCGCGTCTTCGAGCGGGGCTTTGAGATCGCCGTCGGTGACCGCGCCGAGAACGGTGTACTCCTCGACGAGTTCGCCCGTTGGGACGCCGCCGAGCGCGTAGGCGGCCTCGACGCCAAACGACTCGGCGACGTCGAGAAAGGCGTCGGTGAGTTTGTAGTGACCGGCGTTCGTCGAGGCCTGGTGGTCACCGCTCAACACAAGAAGGTCAGGGGCCTCGTCAGGGGTTTCGATGGCGTGAAACGTTGCGGCGGTGAGCTCGGTCACACCCTCGTCGTCGACGGTTACCTGTGGCGGGAACTCGTCGGCGTACACGCGGCGCACGCACTCGCTTTCGAACTCTTCGATCAGGTGTTCGGCGACGAGTTTACCGATGTGGCCGACGCCGGGCAGTCCCTCGATGAGAACAGGATCGGAGAGAGAACGCTCGGCAACGTGTTCGATATCGATCTCGTCCATATCCCCTACTCGCGTTCGCGCCGCTTAAGAGCCCGTCGGTACTCGCCGTACGGGTCTTCAGGGCTGAACGGTGCGGGCGCGCTGTTTTCAGTCGACGCGCCACACGCGGGACACGACTCGCCGAGCGTGTAGACGGGACGGTCGTGTTCGGTCTCCCAGTGTGCACACCGCCGAATGTGGGATTTCATTCTTATTCGTCGTCTTCGCGCCGCTCGCGGTGATACTCGCCGACGCCGCCGCTGGATTCGATCGCGGCTTTGGCGCGGTCGGCGCTGGCTTCGAGTTCGCGTTCGGCGGTTTTGTAATCCGGCGCGCGAACCTTGATCC
>CAZOOU010000031.1:0-11246 GCA_964581495.1 uncultured Haloferacaceae archaeon | reverse complement strand
GTCTACGACGAGGGGCTGATGCTCCGGCGAATCAACATCCGGCAGGTGATGGCCTTTGATGGGACTGAGATGTCCGAGACCGGCGCGGAGATCGCTCACGACCACAAGGAACTATTTAAATCGTATAAAAAGGAGATCCGCGAGGAGATCGACCAGCCGATGTTGGAGCGTGTCACGCCGGCGGGGACGGTGCTGCCGGACGTGCATCTCGAATACCACCAGGACGGCCGCACCTTTGGTCGACAGCTCGGGACCTACCCCCTCTTGGTCGGGATTCCGGGCGAACACCCACTGGAGACGACGATTGACGCTGTCGTCGTCGACCATGGCTACCGCTCGGTGACGGCGGTGCCCTACCCGCTCGATATCAACAGTGCGAGCATGAACGAGTTAGAGGCGCTGCCCGGCATCGGTCGACAGCGCGCTGGCGATATCATCGTCGACCGACCCTACGAGTCGGCCAGCGAGGCCGGCAGCGAGATCGACCTCACCAAGTACATAACGGCCCGTCCCCCACAGCAGGCCGACTAACCCTCCGATACTCTCTCCCCCATCATGACACAACACGCCACACGCGAGATCACACGCATCTCGATTCCAACCGACACCATCGCTGCGACCAACCAGACCAACGCCTATCTGATCGACGCCGACGAGCCGCTGCTCGTCGACCCCGCCGCTCGCCACGGTGATCTCGACGACGCCTGCGAGACCTGTCCGCCGGTTCACATCACTGCCACCCACTGTCATGCCGACCACACCGCGGGGCTGACCGCCTACGCCTTTGAAACCGACGCCACCGTCTGGTCACCCGTAGGGTTCGAAAACCGCTTTGCACAGTCGACTGGGGTCTACCCCGCCCGCACGTTCCGCGAGGGCCACACGGTCGGCCCGGCAACCGCGATCGAGACGCCCGGTCACGCCAGCGACCACACCGCCTTCGAGGTCGAACTCGAAGACGGTCGGACCGCAATCTTGTCGGGCGATCTGGTCGTCGCGGAGGGGAGTGTCGCGATCCGCGAACCGGACGGTGATATGGCCGCCTATTTGGACTCATTGCGTCGGCTCCGTGAGCGTGAGCCGGATCTGCTCTACCCCGGCCATGGCCCGGTGATCGACGAGCCGCGCGAGGCGATCGACCGACTGATCGACCACCGCCTGCGCCGCGAAGCAACGATCATCGAGGCGATGGCCAGCAGTGCCGAGGACGTCGGCGAAATCGTCGACCGGGCGTACGACAAGGATCTGTCGGGACTCGAAACAGCAGCCCGTGAGACCGTAATCGCCCATATCCGCAAACTCGCTGATGAGGGCCGCGTCCGGTGGGATTGCGAGACCGAACAGGCCACACTGATCGACGAATGAACTCGCTCGAAACCGAACTCGAAGCCGCCCGCGAACTCGACGAAGCCGATCTCGCAGACGCCATCGAGTCCATCGGGTTCGAGTGTACCCGGTGTGGGGCCTGTTGTAAAGGGTACGAACCGGAGCAGTCCGACGAAACAGGCGAGCGTGAACCCCACACAGCGACCGTCTTTCCCGATGAGGTCCGTGAGCTTCAGTCGACTACTGAGTACGACTGGCGGGACGTCGCCCGTCCGATGCCGTACGGGCTCGCTGAGGGTGACGACGGCCCCGAAGGCGAGACGTTCGAGTGGGCACTCCAAACGGACTCCTGTGGCGACTGCACCTTTTATACCGAACACGAGGACGGCACCGGGAGCTGTGGGGTCCACGACGACCGCCCGCTGATCTGTCAGACCTACCCCTTTAGCGTCGACCTCAGCGGGACGAGCCAGCCGATGGGCGAGGCAGTCGACGAGCACGGAGACGTACGGGCACACGAATGCGAAGGGCTGGGCCGCGACATCTCGCGGGCAGAAGCCGAAGAGTTGGCAAGTGCGCTCAAACAGCGAGCAGTCCGGGAGATCAAAGAGGCCATCGGCGTTCGAGACAACTACGAGCCAACCGAGCGCGATGGCGTGGTTGTCTACGATTCGGAAGGGGCCAAAACGGCGGATGGTCGACCGCTCGACGGCTAACGCCGAATACCGCCCATCCTGTCACTTTATATTGGTGGATGAGTACACACAGGTAGAGGTATATTATGGAAATCTCAGATCAACTCCTCTGTCTGTTCAGTGCTGAAATAACCGAAGAAGACGACCGCTATCTGGTCGAAGTCCCGAAACGGGAGATCGACACCGGCACCGTCGAGACCGGCGACACCTACCGCGTGGCTCTTATTTCTCCCGGCGCAACCGAGTCGACCAATCCCGACGAGCCGTCGACCGCAACCCGACCATCGGGCGAACCCCAACCGCCGGTCGAAGCTGGCGAACTCCGCTATGTCGAAATCGAGGATATCGGCAAGCAGGGCGACGGTATCGCCCGTGTCGAGCGAGGCTACGTCATCATCGTCCCTGGTGCGGATGTCGGCGAGCGCGTCAAAATCGAAGTGTCAGAGGTCAAATCCAACTTCGCAGTCGGCGAGATTATCGAAGAAGATCTATAACACGGCTCGCCGCTCGCATCTGTCGACCTGATCCGTCTACCGAACCAGCGTTTCTGTCTGCGTCGTCTTCGTTATGTGTCGATCGGCGCGCCGCGAACGTTTCGTCGGACGCTGTCGAGACCCTGTTTGGCCTTTTGTTTCGACGAGTAGCCCTGGCCGCCGTCACCGATGATGTTGCCGTTGTCGTGGACGAGCCGCCATCGCCACTTGCCCGCGCTGTCTTCGAACAGCTCGAACGTCGCGCTGCTGCCGCCGTCTTCGACCGTCTCGGCGTGGTCGGCTTTCGAGGTGTCGACGACGTACGCCCCCGGTGCGTTTGTCCGGACGCTTTCGAGGCCCTGTTCGGCTTTTTGCGCCGATGCGTATCCCTCACCACTGTCGGCGATGATGTTGCCGTTGCGGTGGACGAGACGCCAGCGGTACTGTTCGGCGTTGTCCTCGTACACCTCGAACCGGGCTTGGCTCGCCTCGGCCGCGGTGTCGACATCGTCGTCGCCCTCCTGCCATTCCATTTCGATCTCCAGGCTGAGCGTGTCGCCCTCACGTTCGACTTCGACCTCCAGTTCGGGGTCGCTTGCCGGACTGACAGTCACTGACTGGCTGTCGTCGACCGGAACGGGCTCGCCCCGGCCGAGCGCACGGGCGATCCGCCGCAAATACGTCGCAATTCCTCGTCGGGTCCGCTGTTCTTCGGATTTGTGGAGTGTCTCTTCGGACATACTCTATATTTTTCATGCCAATCTTATAGGCATACCCCCGCCACCGACCGCCAGTGGCGGCTCTCGTCGACCGCGCCAATCTATCAGATCACACAAACGCTATTGGTAGCCTCGCCCTAACAGGAGGTAATGCGTGTTCTCGTTGTCGGGGCGACAGGCTTTGTCGGGCGGCGGCTGGTGAGTCGACTCACCGAAGCGGGCCACGAGGTGGTGGCCTTCTCGCGGAGTGCCAAAAGTGAGCCGTTTCCGGACGGCGTCGAGGCCTTCGAGGGGGATCTGAGCGACCCCGAGTCGGTTACGGGGCTGTGCGAGGAGATTGACGTTGCCTACTATCTGATCCACTCGCTGACCGCCGAAAACTTCGCCGCGCGCGACCGCGAGTACGCCCGCCGCTTTCGCCGCCTGGCCGACGGGGCAGGCGTCGACCGCGTTGTCTATTTGAGTGGGATCAGCGGGACCGGACAGGGACTCTCGCCGCATCTCGAATCTCGCCGCGAGGTCGAGGTAATTCTCGACAGCGGCGCGTTCGATCTCACGGTGCTGCGGGCTGCGGTGATCATCGGCGCGGGAAGCGCGAGCTTCCAGATCCTCCATGATCTGACTGATCGGCTTCCGCTTATGTTGGTTCCTCAGTGGGTTCGGACCCCCTGCCAGCCGATCGGGATTCGGGATGCGATCAGCTATCTCGTCGGCGTTTTGGATGTCGACGAAACGCGCGGCGAGACGTACGACATCGGCGGGCCTTCCGTCTGGAGCTACGAATCGCTGCTGCAGCTAACGGCCGAACAAAAAGAAAAACAGGTCACAATCGTGCCGGTGCCGGTGATGACGCCGAAGCTCTCGTCGTACTGGCTGCGGCTGACAACTGAGGTGCAGTTCGATATCGCCCAGGCACTGGCCGAGAGCATGCGCAACCCAGTGGTCGTCGACGAGACGATGAACCTCCAGACGGTCGTCCCGATCGAACAGACGCCGATCGAAGACGCGGTTGGGACGGCCTTAGCGGAGCTTACAAAACGGGCGTAGCTCAGCGATGGTTCTCGCGGATCGAGTCGATGTAGGGGCGGGCCTCCTCGTCGAGTCGGTAGCTGCCGTGGATGTCGGCGGGAGCCTCGCCGTGGACCACCCGGCCGAACGGGTCGGCGATTTTCGGGTAGAGTGACTCGAAGCCACGCGCGACCGGGCGGGCGATTCCGCGGGCGTCCATCGCCCGTCGAACCGCGGTTTCGCCGGCGTGGACGGCATCGCCCTCGATAAGAAGAAAGACGAACGGCCGACTGCCGAACTGGGCTTCGAGAAACGTTTGGATCGGCTCGGATTCCCACGGCACGGCAATTAGATCGTCCATCCCGTAGGTCAACACGTCGACGGCACGCCGGAAGACGGGTTTGCGGCCGTCGTAGACGAGTACCGGCTGTGGACTACTCACACCACAGATCTGTTGCCGAGGAACCTGATTCTTTCGAGACGAACTACCACGGCTTTGGCTCGCGGTCTCGCCAGAACCCGCCGCTGGGTGCGTCGGATGTGAATCGGGCCAGCCAGACCGGGGTTTCGGCTCCTTTTTCTGGACTGCGGGGCGCGCTGCCGTCGGTCATATCCGTCTGGACGTAGCCTGGACACACCGAGTTGACTACCAGCTCGTCGTACTCACCGTCGAGATACCGCGTCAGCCCGTTGAGCCCCGTTTTCGAGATCCGGTAGGCCGGCATACTGCCCGACTGCGATTCGGTAATCGCGCCGAGCCCAGACGACATGTTGACGACGCGGCCGCCCGGTTCGGCGAGCAGCAGGTCGAGGGCGGCTTTGGTCAGATGGATTGGTCCATGGAGGTTCGTCGACAGCGTCTCCTCGATCACCTCGGTTGGCATCTCCGCGAGCGATTCCCGCGAGTCCATGATGCCGGCGTTGTTCACCAACACGTCAAGCTGCCCGGTTTCCTCGCGGATGCGATCGACGGCTGCCGCGCGCTGGTCGGCGTCGGTCACGTCGAGTTCGATCGCGCGACGGTCCGAGGCGGTGATGTCGTCGACATCCCGCGCGCCGGCGTAGACCGTTGCACCGTGGTCGACAAGCCCGTCAGCGATCTGTTTGCCGATGCCACGGGTCGCGCCCGTCACGAGTGCGACCTGTCCGTCCAGCGACTCATAAAGGGGAACGTCCATGGGAAGGGATGGCTCGCCAGCGACAGATAGCTGGCGGTCTGGTGGCGTCGATCAGGAGTCGACCGGACAGCGGTCGATACCGAGCGCGCGATACAGCAGACAGCGACGGGTCGACCCCTCGACGATCAGCACAGCCGCAATAATGGCGGCACCGAGATCAGTTATAACAGGAATCGTGGTGTAATCGAGCACCGAGGCCGCGACAAGGGCCGCCAGCAGTACTCCGGCGGCAACTCTAACCCGCGCGTCGAACGGCCCGACGTTCCGGTTCATACTGGGTGTTCGGTGCCTGAGCCGGATATATGCTGCCACGAGTCGAACCGAGCACCGACTTTTATATCATATTCGAACAGACAGTCTCCTAATGCAGTACAGACCGGTTATCGGCGGTGGGTTGGCGGTGACGGGGCTGTTGCTCGCGGCGATCCAGCTGTTGCAGCTAACCCAGCTGCCGGGTTCGTCGGCCACACTCGCGTTCAACACACTCCCGTTCGTCCTTGTCGCGGCCGCCATCAGCTTTACCGGCGTGGCGATTGCCCGCGATGAGACGTACGAGACGTACGCAACGCGCATCATCGCCTGGGGCGTCGGCAGTGCGGTCGGGTTCGTCGCCGTGTTCGTGCTCAGTACGGGCTCGACTGAGCAGGCCGGCCTCACGCTGCTGTTGGGAGCCGTCGACGCCGGGACGGCTGGCGGGCTCGCCGGCCTGCTTATCGGACTGTATGATGTGAAAAACCGCCGGACGCTGGCGACTGTCGAGGCGTTTGCCGACAAACTCGACGGACTCAACCAGTACGGCAAAGTGCTCAACCAGTCGACCGATATCGAATCGGTCAGCGCGCTGTGTATCGAGGTCGTCGAGTTCGTTCTCGGCGGCGACGGCGCGGTGTTTCTGACCGACCACAGCGGGGCGTTCGAGCCCGTGAGTTCGACCGTCTTGGAGGCCGACACCGCGGAGATCAAACGGGCCGCGGGGGCGATGGTCGACCGTGAGCCTCTGGAGGCGGTCACCGACGGCGACGGGTTCTCAGCGATTCGCAACGGCGAGGCTGGCACAACCCTCGGCGTTCAGATCCCACACGGCGAGGGAACCGCAGTGCTGTTTGCAGTGTTTTACGACCTCGAGGAACCCAACGAGGAGACGGTCGATCTCCTCGAAATTCTGGCTGCCCACGTCGCAACCGCGCTGTCATCCGCCGAGATCGAACAGATGACCGACGAGCCGTTCGTCTGAGCGAGTCAGAAGGGCTATTGGCTCGCCAGCCGACAGACGAGTAATGGAGGTTGCTTTGCTGACGGTCGGCGACGAGCTACTGTCGGGCGATACAGTCAATACGAACGCCAACTGGCTTGCCGCCGAGTTGACCGACCGCGGGGTACGGGTAGCGCGGATTTGCTCGGTGGCCGACGAGCAAGGCGAGATTATGAACCACGTCGCCGAGTACAGCGAACAGTTCGACCGCGTGATCGTCACCGGCGGGATCGGCGGCACACCCGATGACGTGACGATGACGGCGGTCGCCGCCGCCTTCGACCGCGAGCTGGTCGCCACTGAGCTCACACGCGAGTCGGTCGACCAACGGCTGGCCGAAATCGAGGCCCGAATGCCGGACCGCGAGCTGGCCGTCGACCGTGAGGCCGAGGCTGCAATCCCGGCCGAGAGCCGGCCGCTGCTCAACGAGACCGGCCTCGCACCGGGCTGTGTAATCGAGAACGTCTACGTGCTGCCGGGGATTCCGGGCGAACTCAAAGCGATGTTCGAGGCCGTTGCCACGGAGTTTAACGGCACTCGGCAGTCGAAATTTCTGTACACGGTCGAGCCGGAGGCCAACATCATCCCGGCGCTCGAAGCCACAATGGAGCAGTTTGCGGTCACCGTCGGCTGTTATCCCGACCGCGAGGCCGACCACAACCGGCTCAAAATCACCGGAACCGACGACTCAACGCTGGAGGCGGCCGCCGACTGGCTGCTGTCGGCGATCAACGCCAGCGAAACGCCCGTCTCTCGTGACTGGTCGACCGGCGAGTAGTCGCCCGAAGAAGATTAGCCGCGCGGCGACCAAGGGTTATCAATGGGTACCGAGGGCTACTGTCGACAATGCGGCAGCGAACTCATGGAGAGCATTATCGCCAGCGAGCAGCGGGCCTGCTGTCTGAACGCGACGACGATCGCCGGCGTCTGTCCGACCCACGGCCCGCTCGGTCCCCACCACGTTGTCGAGTCAGTCGGAGAGACAGCCGGAGAGCCAGTCGACGATTCGACTGACAACTAACCCTCTTCAGAAGTTGTCGGCGAACTTGTCGCGGCGGTTGATATCGATCTCGCTGAGCGACGACCGCTCGCGGGAGACCGCAAACAGGATTGCTTCGGCGACCTCGCCGGGCTCGCTGGCTTCGCCCTCCTCGAAGACTTCTTCGAACGTTCGCCCATCGGTCGCCTGGAACTCCGAGCGGACCTCCGCGGGGTTGATGACGGTGACGCCGACGCCGTCGTCGCCGACCTGGGCGGCGACGCTTTTCGCAAAGCCGCGAGTCCACCATTTCGAGGCTGCATACACCGGGTTGAACGACCGTGGGTACTGGCCGGCAAAGCTCCCCAAAAAGACGAGATGGCCCTCGCTGTTGCGGACATGCGGGATCGCCGCCCGCGTGGTGTAGAAGACGCCGTCGACGTTCGTCTCCTGCATTGTTTCGTACTCATCGGTCGAGAGATCGGCGACCTCGCTGCCGCGCGAGAGGCCGGCGTTGTTCACCAGAATGTCGATCCCGCCGAAGGTCTCGACTGTCTCGTCGATCAGTGCGTCGACGGCCGATTCGTCTCGCACGTCTGTGGGCACCACGAGTCGCTCGCCGTCGTGGGTCGACAGCTCGGACGCGAGCTCGTCGAGTCGATCTTCGCTGCGAGCCGCGAGGACGACGTTCGCCCCGCTTGCGGCGAGCTGTCGAGCTGTTTCGGCTCCGATTCCAGCACTCGCACCTGTCACGATAGCTGTCTGACCGTCGAGTGAGACGTCCATACCCAATACATCGACTCACGGCCTGTAAGCTGTTCTGAAGGCTGCAGATCTACCGGTTGTGGGGTGGCTGACTGGGTACGATCCGGAAGATATTCGATATAGCAGCATATGATTTATTTGTGCGAATTCCGCCGCCAGTAGTATCGGATATTTATCAAAACGATCGCAACGCGAGCATCCAAGCACTAAAATCAACGGCCACCAAGAACCCAGTCAATGGACTGTTCGTCGCTGTTCGGCACTGTAAAGCCGATTATCGGGATGGTACATCTCAGACCGTTACCGGGTGCTCCGGCGGCCACAGACAGCCTCACGGGCGTCTGTGAGGCCGCAGAGCGGGACGCCGAGCGGTTGGCTGCAGGCGGCGTCGACGGCCTCATGGTCGAAAACTACGGTGATACTCCCTTCTATCCGGACGACGTACCGAAACACACGGTCGCAGCGATGACGCGAGTCGCAGCTACCGTCAAAGAGGCGGTCGACTGTCCCATTGGCATCAACGTGCTACGAAACGACGCCCAGGCTGCCCTCTCGGTCGCTGCAGCCGTCGAGGCCGACTTCATCCGTGTGAACGTCCACACCGGCCTGAAAGCCACTGACCAGGGACTCATCGAGGGCCAGGCCCACGAAACCCTGCGGCTCCGCGAGCAGCTCGGCGTCGACGTGAGAATCCTGGCCGATCTCGACGTTAAACACGCCGCCCAGATCGGTAGCGGGCAGTCGATTGCCGACGAATTTGGGGATTGTGTCGACCGCGGTCACGCTGACGGAGTGATCGTCAGCGGTGACGCAACGGGCCAGCAAGTCGACGACGACACCCTCTCGGAAGCTCTCACGGCACGTCAGGCGCGTGGCTGTGGAACACCGATCTTTGTCGGCAGCGGCGTCACTGCTAAGTCGGTCGCCGAACAGCTGTCGGTGGCTGACGGTGCGATTGTCGGAACCGCACTCAAAGAAGGTGGAATTACGACGAATCCAGTCTCGAGAGAGCGCGTCGAGCAGTTCATGGATCGGGTCGAAACAGTTCGTGCTGAAAACGCCACCTGAGTATATCATAATTCAGAGTGTTTCGCTGTAGTGGCTATTTCTGTAGCGAGGATCTGCTGGGTCGACTGTCGATTGTGGATCGGATTTTGAACCAGTTGCCAGTGTACCGGCTCGCAGATCAATGAGTGAGTCGACTGTGAGAGCGACAGTTCCGTCGTTTCGTCAGCAACAAATCTGTACGCGGGCAAAAATAATATCGTCTCTTTTGACTGTATATAGGCCGGATTATGCCAGTAGATTAGACGATATTCTACTATTCACCAGCCAATAGTGCTTTCAAATCAGCGCATAAGATCCCTTATCACCTGCAATACAGTCAGACTCAAGTAGGTGTACGAAAAGACGACTGTATGAGCGAGAAGGCCGACACCGAGCGGTCGACGGTGATGACCTACGTGCCGGCACACCAGAAAGCCGAGTGGACGGCCCACGCCGACGAGCTGGGAATGAGTCAGGCCGAGTATGTCAGAACCATGGTACAAGCTGGTCGAAAGGGGTTCGAACTCGACAGCGAAGGGCCAGATCTGGAGGGGTCTTCTGACCCCTCTAACCCTGGGGGTCACGGCCTCGAAACACGTGTCCTCGACGCGCTCGATTCGGGCGATCCGTTGTCCTGGACGGAGCTGGTTGAGTCACTTTCAGGTGATTTCGAGGACCGACTCGAAGACACACTCGAATCACTCCAGGCCGAAAACCGGATTCGGTACAGCGGCCGCGAGGGTGGCTACACGGTGGTTGAGAAATGAGCGCGAGCCAGTCGACTGACGATCCCGACGATCCAATCGGCTACTTTCTCGAAGATCTCACCTTCCACGGCAAAACCGAGCGGACGCGGGAGGCGTACGGCCGCGTTCTCCGGCGGTTCGAGTCGTTTCTGGCCGAGGGACGCAGTGGCTCGTCGTCGGTCACCCCAGCCGAGGCGACCCACCGCGACTGTATGGCTTGGGTTCACAGCCTCCGGGGGACGGTCGCCGAGAGTACGGTCGCCTCCTATGCGGCCTATCTCCACCGGTTTTACGCCTACATGAACCAGGTCGGAGTGTTCGAGGCCAACCCAATGACGCTTGTCGTCGAGGAGATGGACGAAACCATCGACAAAGACCCTGCCCGCCGCGAGATCGGCGTCGACCGAATGTGTGAGTTCGTCGCCGACATTCACCATCCGCTCGACCGCGCGCTGATTGTCACCCTCCTCAAGACGGGGATGCGTGTCGGCGAGCTCTGTAACCTGGATCTGCGGGATCTCGCAATAGCCGATCCGGACATCGAGGCGGCGTTCGAGGCCGACCCTCGACCACAGCTCGACACGCGCCCCGATTCGCTCTACGTCGACAGCACACCCGCCCGCGGCGAGGTGGTCAACGGCGAAGAGCGAACAGCATCAAACAAGCGGAAACGCCCGACAGTGATCCCAGTCGACGACGAGCTTAAAAATGAACTCAAACGCTGGCTGGCGATCCGCCCCGACAGCCCCTCGGCGGCCGAGCCGCTGTTCGTCTACACGGCGGGCGACTGGGGCCAGCGGTTGACACCGCGAGCGGTCCGCAACGTGGTGTCGGGCCACGCCCGAGAGGTAGGGTGGTATCGCACCGGTGGCGACGCCTCCGAGAACGTCACTCCCCACTACTTCCGGCACTTTTTCACCACGCATCTCCGCGAACGCACCGGCGACCGTGGGATCGTCAAATATCTCCGCGGCGATGTCGCCGACGACATCATCGACACCTACACCCACAACTGGGGCGATCAGGTTCGGTCGACCTACGAGGCGAACATCTACTCG
>CAZOOU010000030.1:0-11300 GCA_964581495.1 uncultured Haloferacaceae archaeon | reverse complement strand
AGCGAAAAGTCACGGCGATCATCGGTCCGTCGGGCTGTGGAAAATCGACGTTCCTTCGGTGTATCAACCGGATGAACGACCAGATCGACGCCTGCCGGGTCGACGGCGAACTCACATTTAAAGGCAAAAACGTCTACGACGACGATGTCGACCCCGTCGCCCTCCGCCGAACGGTCGGCCAGGTGTTCCAGAAACCCAACCCCTTCCCCAAATCGATCCGGGACAACGTCACCTACGGGCTGGAAGTCCAGGGCAAACCCACAACCGACGACGATGTCGAACGCGCCTTAAAAGGCGCGGCGTTGTGGGACGAGGTGAAAGACCAGCTCGACTCCTCTGGACTGGACCTCTCTGGCGGCCAACAGCAGCGCCTCTGTATCGCTCGCGCCATCGCACCCGACCCGGAGGTCATCCTGATGGACGAGCCAACCAGCGCGCTCGATCCCGTGGCGGCCTCGAAAATCGAGGATCTGATCGACGATCTCGCCGAAGAGTACACCGTCGTGATCGTCACCCACAACATGCAGCAGGCCGCCCGTATCTCGGACAAGACGGCGGTCTTTCTGACGGGCGGCGAGCTCGTCGAGTTCGGCGAGACCGCAGACATCTTCGAGGACCCCGACGACCAGCGCGTCGAGGACTACATCACCGGGAAGTTCGGCTAATGTCCAGAGAGAACTACCAACACCAGCTCGAATCGCTGCAAGCAGACGTGAGCGCGATGGCCGAACTGGTCGTCGACCGCTACGAAATGGCCCTGACGGCGGCGGCAACGGGCGACCGTCGGCTCGCCGAGCGGGTGATAGCGGGCGACAGCGAGATCAACGAGCAGTATCTCACGCTCGAAAAGCAGTGTACCGATCTGATCGCGCTCCAACAGCCCGTCGCCGGCGATCTGCGACTGATTACCGCGTCGTTCAAGATCATCACCGATCTCGAACGGATCGCGGATCTGGCGACCAACCTCGCTGACCACACCCGGGCGGGCCAGGAGGGGATTCATCCCGCCGTCGACACCGAGGCGTTGGGTGGGATGGCCGGCGAGATGGTCGGCGAGGCAATCGCAGCCTACGAGGCCGCCGACGCCGAGGCCTGTCGACGGATCGCCCAGCGAGACGACGCGCTGGATACCGATTGCGAGCGAACGAACGAACGGATTATTCGGACGCTGTTAGAAGCGACCACCGCAACCGACGCCGAGGGCCACGGCGAGTCTACACTGACCGCCGCTTCACGAGGGTTGCTGACGGTGCGGGACATCGAACGCGTCGGTGACCACGCGGTCAACATCGCGGCTCGTGTGTTATATATGGTCGACAACAGCGACGAGCTGCTGTATTAAAAGGGTTAGACGGTGTCGTCGCTTTCTGCGGTCGGCGTCTGTGGCTCGTCGACAGCGTCGTGGTCGCTGGACTCCTCGTCGGCGCTTGTTTCGGCCGGTGGCAGTGGCCCCTTGGCGAGGTCGGTTCCCCACAGACCGGGATACTTCTCGACGGTCACATCGCCCAGGACTTTCGTCTGACACGACAAGCGGAGATCGTAGTTCGGATGGTGCGGTGGGACGAGCAGTCGACCTTTTTCTCTGATTCCCTTCTCGCTGACCTCGCCGTCGACGGCGACCGCGCAGGTGCCACAGGAGGCAAAGCCTTGACAGTTGAACGTCTTGGATTTGCCGTTGTGTGGACTCAGCCCCGCGCGCTTGAGGACACTACGGAGCGTTTCGCCTTCTTTGCACTCGATTTCCCGGCCGCGAAAGGTGACTGTCGGCATACTGTGCGGTTTGTCGACAGCCGTCATAGTCCTGTCGTTGGCTGAACCCATCAGACCGGGACAACGCACCTAAATAACGTGGTCTCCTGGCAGAGTGTATGCAACAGACACGACGGACGTATCTCGCGACGACGGGCACGCTGGCGGTCGGCACCGCACTCGCGGGCTGTCTCGGCGGCGAGTCGGACAACGTTGAAACCTCGTATGAGTGTGACCTCATCGAGCGCGATCCGGTCGACGAACTCCCGCAACCCCGTCTCGGACCGGAAGACGCCGACGCCACCGTCGCGGTGTTCGAGGATTTCGCCTGTCCGGGCTGTCGGGATTTCGCGCTCGGCGACTTGGCCGATCTCAAAGCGGATTTCAGCGACAGCGTGGCGTTCGAACACTACGATCTCCCGATTCCAGTCTCCGATTGGTCCGAACGCGTCGCCAACGCCGCCCGAAGCATTCAGGACGAACACGACGACGAGGCCTTCTTCGAGTTCAGTACTGCAGCCTACGAAAACCAAGACGACTACAGCTGGCAGGTTATCGGTGACATCGCCGACGACGTCGGAGCCGACCCCTGTGTCGTGTTAAGCGATGCCGCCACCGAGACGTACAGCGCGGTGCTGGACGCAAACGTCGACGAAGGCCGACAGCGGGATGTTCCGGGCACGCCGACCGTCTTCGTCGACGGCGAGATGGTCGACGCCAGCTACGGCGCGGTCGAAGCCGCACTCGACGCCGAGTAACGTCTCTTAGGTCTCGCCGCTGGGGGTCGGAAACGCCCGCAGCGACCGCGGTGGAACCAGGAAGTTCCCCCGATTTTCCGTAAACAGATAGCGCAGAATGCCGTTGTTGACGCGGTCTTGAACGCCGGTTCCGCTGGTGAGATCCCCTCCGTTCATCGCCTCGCGAACCCCCACGAAGTGGCTGATCTCTCGCTGGAGCGTCGCAAAATGCAGGCTGGCCCGGTCGTTGTCAGTCGACTCGACGTGTCGACGGAGCAACAGTACGTTGTCGTCGGCGTCACGGTTCGCACGGGCGGCCTTTTCAGTGTGTCCAACGATTCCTCGTGTTTCGGCGGTCTCACGGACCTGTTCGTAGATGTCGGCGGTGATTCCGTTGTGATCGCCGAGATTGTCACCGACGCCCTCGACAGCCCCCTCGTCAGCCAACAGTGGGCTGAACATCCGCTGGACCATCCGGTCGTGGCTGTTCTCGGCAAACCATTTGTCTAACGACTGGCGGATCGTCGAGACCTGTTTGGTCGTCGACCCGGCAAACGGTCCCGCGTCGATGGTGACGTACGCCTCGGTTGCTTGGTTGCCCGCAAACCCGGCCTTAAAACCCATAAACAGCGGCGACTCGTCGGGCACGGGTCCGTCGTCGGGAATCCCGCTCACATCGCCCTGTCTTTCCGCTGGGAGCCCCGGTCCAATAAACCCGGTTCGGCGGTCTGTGATCTCGACGACATCGCTGAGTCGACCGTCGACGTCGACCCCGTTGAGCGTCTCACCATCGCCGTCGAACAGCGTCTGTTCGATGTCGAGCAGCGCGTCGACGCGATCCGATGCCAGATGCAACAGGGCGTCCTGTTCGTCGAGCTCCTCGTCTTCGGCACTCCACAGCGACCGAGGAGCCGGCAGGTCCACCGAATCAGGAAGCGGCTCGTCGAACCGCTCGAAGTACGCCGGCGAGTAGGCCAGATCAAAGACGACACCGCGATTGGACCACTCGTAGGCGCGCTCGATGGTTTCGAGCCCGGATTCAAGCGTTTCGCGGTCGGTTTCGGTCGGCAGGCCGTCGCTGTCGACCGATTCACCCGCATAATCGAGATACAAAAACAGGTGGTGTTCGGGCAACACGACGTTGCCAGCGTCGTCTCGTGGCAGTGTGTCGTTCCAGGCGAACTGCTGGTCCGGGAGTTGGTGGTCGCCACCCTGCGGAATCGGCTCGTCGCCGAGGCGGTCCAAACAGGCCGACAACATGCTGGCTCCACCCGCAGCCAGTGCGGCCTTACAGAACTGTCGGCGGGACGCTGACCCAAAACGCTCCATGTCAACTGTTGGGCGGCTGGACGAATAGGCGTTCTGTTGGCGCGAGACTGTCGTGTCTGTGGGTGCGACTCGAGAGGTGAACCAGAATCCGTATGTCGCTGAAACCCATACTGTAGCTATGGACAGACGGCAGTTTCTCGCAGCAACGACCGCAGGATTGGCGGCCGCCACGGCCGGCTGTGTCGACGCGTTCGAGTCGCTGGAGGGGGCGACCTACGGCCGCGAACCGCCGCTGGTCGATCCGCGACCCAACGCGATCTACTGGCCGACACACACCGAATCGATGGTCCATGGCGAAGTCGCCGAGACGAGCGACGGCCTGTCGGTTCATCTGATGTACACCTTCCCGCATCGCTTCTGGCAGGTCGACCCCAGCGACGAGGGGTACGGAACCCGCATCTTCGAGGTCGGCCCGCGGGATGCGGTCCACATCATGGTCGGCGTCTGGGACAGCGAGACCGAGGTCGTCGTCCCCGCCTCAAGCGTCAACGTCGCCGTCACTGGCGGCGACGGGGTCGACGAACGCGAGACGATCTACCCGATGCTTTCCCAGCGCATGGGCTTTCATTACGGCGACAACTACCATCTCGACGGCGACGACACCTACAGCATTCAGGTGACGGTGGGCGGCGTCGACGTCAACCGATTCGGCGACTTCGAGGGGCGGTTCGGCTCGGCCGAGACGATTGAAATGCAACTCGAGTACAGCGAAACCGAGCGCAACGACCTGGAGTTCGAACTCTACGAGGACCGCCAGGGCCAGCGCGGAGCCGTCGACCCAATGGGAATGGGGGGCCGCGGGGGAATGGAGGAGATGGATGGCGACGAGATGGACGGCGACGACATGCATCACCAGATGCCGCTCGGATTTGCCGGCGAGCTGGCCGACGCTGGCGGCGAGCCGATGGGCGAAGCCGTCCACGACGACATCCGCTACCGGGCTGCGCTTTTTGACGACGACCGGTTCGGCGACGAGCCGTATCTCGCGGTGACTGCCGCCACGCGATACAACGATCTCATCATCCCCGAACTGGGGCTGTCGGCGCACGTCGGTTCGGCCGACGAGACGGTCGAAATCGATGTCGTTCCCGATGAGGTCGACGAGTTCGAACCAGCGGACGACGAAGAGGAACTCGCCGACGCCCAGTCGCCGACCGAACCCCGCGAGATACAGGTTGTCGACCCCGAGGCGGCCGCGCTCAGCGAACAGCTCGAAGCGGGCCTCGACCCCGAAATCGGCTTCCATTACGGCATCTCCGCGCCGGGAATCGACGGCAGCGAGGACGTGACTGTCGACATCTCGACGCCAACCCAAGTCGCCCGCCATGAGGGCTACGAAACCGTCTTTTTCGACACCCAGCAGATCACCCTGGAGTAGCGGTCGACTGCTCGCCGGATGCCACAGGTCTATTTCCGGCGAGTTCCAACAGCGGATATGCGACAGGCACTCGCCCAGCCTCGGGTTCGCCTTGCGGTCGTCGTTTGGGCGGTGCTCGTCTCGCAGGTGTTGCTGTATCCGGGCCTCGACGGGTTGATCGTCGCGCTCGGCACGCCGGGCGAGATCAGCGCCGGCATGTGGTTTTTGGTCGCCGAGTTCGCCGCTTTCGTTTCGTTTGCCCTCGTCTGGGGAGCCGCCAGCGACGCGCTCGGTCGACGAACCCCCTTGGTGGTCGCCGGTGCGCTGGGCGGAGCCGCGAGCTATCTCCTTTTGAGTCTCCTCCCCACGCTCGGCGTCGGCTTTCAGGGGGCACTCGTCGTTCGGGCGGTGGGCGGGGCGTTTACCATCGGTGCGTTTTCGCTGGCGATCACGATGCTGATGGATCTGTCGGGTGGCAACGGGCGCAACATGGGCGCGGCCGGAATCGCCATCGGGCTTGGGGCCGCCCTTGGCTCGGTCGCCGGCGGCCAGCTCTCGACAGTCGATCCTTTTGGACCGGTGTATGCGGGAGCCGCGGTGCTTGCGGCGGCTGGCCTGCTGGCCGCGACCGTCGACGAGACGGCCACGTCGGCGGCTACAAAACCGACCCGCGGGTTCGGTGCCGCCGTCCGAACGCTCCGGGCGCGGCCATCGCTCGGAGTTCCGTACGCCTTCGGCTTCGTCGACCGACTCACGGCTGGCTTTTTTTCGCTGGTAGGAGTATTTTATTTCGGCGACGTGTTCGGTCTCGACGCTGCGGGCGTCGGGATTGCGCTGGCACTGTTTTTCCTGCCGTTTGCCCTCCTGCAGTATCCGCTTGGCTCGCTGTCGGATCGGATCGGGCGGTTCGTTCCCGTTGTGGGTGGCTCAATCGGCTACGGGCTGGCAATCATCGCGGTCGGCCTCGCCGGGCGCGTCGAGGTGGCGATGGCGATGATGGTGCTGGTCGGTGTGTCGGGGGCCTTCGTCGCGCCGGCGACGATGGCACTCGTGACGGATTTGGTCGACGCCGGCGAGCGCGGGGTGGCGATGGGCGGGTTCAACGTCTTCGGGAGCCTGGGGTTTCTGTCGGGATTCGTGATCGGCGGTGTGGTCGGCTCCGCAACGGACTACTTGACAGCGTTTCTCGTCGTCGGTGGGGTAGAAATCGCCATCGCGCTGGTCGCGCTGCCGGCGGTCAGACGGCTGGCGCGGGCCGAGGCCGACTCGGCGACCGCTGAGCCGGCGGTCGACTAATCAGTGAACCGGCTGGTCTTTGAGTCGGTCGGCGAACGTACTGCGGACCTTGTCGAGTTTTGGCGGGATGTGGAACGTACAGTACGACTGTTTTGGGTTCTTTTCGTAGTAGTCCTGGTGTTTGGCCTCGGCCTCATAAAACGTCTCCAGCGGTTCTACTTCGGTGACGATCTCGTCATCATAGACGCCCTCGCTTTCGAGTTGCTGAATGAAGCTCTCGGCCTGGCTGGCCTGCTCGTCGTCGTGGGTCAGGATAATCGACCGATACTGGCTGCCGACATCCGGTCCCTGACGGTTGAGCTGGGTTGGGTCATGGACGGTGAAAAAGACCTCCAGAAGGTCGACGTAGCTCACCACGTCGGGATCGTACTCGATCTGGACGACCTCGGCGTGGCCCGTAGTGCCCGAACAGACCGCCCGATAGCTTGGATCGGGTGTGTCGCCACCCGCATAGCCGGAGGTGACGCTGTCGACGCCCTTCAGTTCCTTAAACGGAGCTTCGATACACCAGAAACAGCCGCCGCCAAACGTCGCGTTCGCTGTAGCCATACTTCCTGTAGGGTCGCCAGGGGCTAAGACCCTGCGGAGCCGGCGGTCGACACGGCGGGTTTATATTCGACCTACAGACACGAACAGACGAATGACACCCAGGCGTCGGCTCGCACTCGTCGGACTATTGCTCGTCGTGGGTGTCGGGCTCTGTGTGGCCTACGCTGGCGCTGATCTGTGGGCGTACCCTACGCCTGACGATGTTGCAACTGATCCAGCCGCCGCTGACGGCCAGCAGGTGTTAGTCTTTGGCGAAGTGCAGTCAGTCGACGGCGAGACTGTCGTCGTGACGTGGGGGAGTGCGCCGGAAGTCCAACTCACTATCAAGGGCGTTCCGCCCGATGTGAGTGAGCGACTTCAGCCGACAGCGGCCATTCAGGTGTATGGCCAGCTCAGCGACGACTCGACAGTGCTGGTCGCCGATGAGGTAGTCGTCGACTACTATGACATGGGTGACCGGATATACGCCTACGGCACCTCGATTCTCGGCGGGCTCGTCGCGGCCGGGGTGTTCCTGTGGTACTGGCGGCCTAACTGGCGCAACCTCCAGTTCGAGCCACGAGGTGGTCGCTGATGGCCGAGTGGCTAACTCACGTGCTGCTGGCGTACGCGCTGTTTACCGTCGTGGGGTGGTCCGTTGCGTGGCTCGACGAAAAGTGGGTTGCAGTCGGTATCGTCGGCTCAATTCTGCCAGATCTGAGTCGGCTTGCATTGATTGTACCAAACGAAGCCATCGAAGCGCTCACTGGTTTGCCAGTCAGTTGGAGCGGGCTGCATACGCTCGGCGGCGCGCTGGTGTTGTCGACCATTGGCGCAATGCTGTTTGCGACGCCAACTGATCGTCGACGCGCTTTTGGCCTGCTGTTTGCCGGCGCGCTGTCGCATCTGGTCGTCGACCTGCCACAGCAGTACGCCGACGGGCTGATGATAACGAATCTGTATCTGTTCCCACTACCACCGTGGCGATTTGCTACCCCTGGATGGTACGTCTCGGCGGACCGCTGGGTTGTGGTCGTCTCACTCGCAGTCGCCGTTTTTGTCTTCGGGCTCGACCGCTACCAAAGCAGAGAGACCGATCAGTAACCGGAGACGGAGTCGACGACGGTTTCGGCGTCTACGACCAAGTTGTACGCCTCGTTGTCGTCGTTCCAGAGCACAAGCACGTTTTCGAACTCCAAGACTGCACCGTAGGGAGCGTCTGCCAGGTCGCGGTTGAGCCCAGATTCCTTGGTAAGGACTGCATAATGGTCGACCTGCTGGCTGCCGTCGCCGATCAAGAAGAGCGAATTGTCACCCGCGCTGAGATTGTGGCTGAGTTTCACCGCAAGCAGGTTGATCCGCTCGGTGACATGGTCGTCCATCGTCGACATCGGCGCGTGTCGCTTCCGTGAGGCCCGGAACGGGTAGCGTCGCTCGCCGTCAGTCCGCAGGAGGCTGTAGGCGAACTGGACGTCGACGTTGACAAAGGCTCCGGGATCTGTCTCGGTGTCGTCGGTCGACTGGCCCTCGTCGAGCCGTTTTTGAAAGCCGGGTACTGCGAGATCATCGCGCACGTCGAACGACCAGCCGCGGTCGGCGGGTGCTTTTCCCTCCCAGAGCCGGAGCGTCGGCGCGTAGACCGTCACCTCACGTTCGGGCGTGGCGACCGCGCGTTCGATCTCCCGGAGCCCAGTGGCGGTTTCGAGATCCGCCGGTTCAAGCGCGAGGATCGTCCCATCGTCAGCAAGGAGTTCGAAGCACTCGTCGACGACGTCGGCTGGCTCGTCGAGTTCGTTGAGCACGTTGCCGAAACAGATCAGGTCGAACGACTCAGCCGGAGCATCGTCCAGATACTCCTCGACGGTCGTTCTCTGGATCGTCGACCGGAAGTTGCGGACGGTTTCGTCTAACAGTGCCTCAAGCACGTCGGCGGAGGCACTCGGCTCGATAGCGTGATACTCAACTAAGCCGGCCTCGGGATCGAGGTCGACAGTCGGCGTGCCGTACAGGTAATCGTGCAGTCCGAGTGCGGGACCGCCGGTGCCGGCTCCGACATCCAACACGCGCAGCGTGCGATCCAGCAGGCCACGCTCGGCGAGCGTGTCGAGCACGTAGCCGACCGTGGCGTAGTAGTCCGGCAGATGGTAGATGCCGTAGCCAAGTGCGGCAGTCTCGTCGTACTCGACCGGCGCGCCGGCGAAGTAGTCTTCTTTTAATTGGCGGATCGACTCGCGGAGCTCGCGTCCGGACTCGCCGCGGTGCCAGTTTGCGCCGTAGCGTCTGACTAACTGGTCTTCGAGTGCGAAACTGTAGCGGTCGGGAAGCGTTTCGGGATTCCACTCGCGGTATGCGACCGGCTCTGGGTCGACCGGGACGAACGTGCCGTCGTCTCGTTCGACCAGTTCAAGCTCGAAGGCTTCCTCGCGGAGTGTCTGTTTGACGACCGCGGGGTGGGGCTGGCCGTCGATGTACTCGCAGATCTCTTCGGGGTCGATGGGTCGGACCTCTCGTAGATAGTTCGCGTTCGACCGGACGGCGTCGCGGTCGATCACTGGTGTCGCTCCCGGCCGTCGGCGTTCATCGTTGCTCTCGCCTCTTCGTAGAGGTCGACAAACGTCTCGTCGTCTGCGTTGGCGATTCGCTCGGCGGCATCGGCGACTGCCGTTGCACCGTCGAACGTCGACTGAATTTCGGCGTAGACACTGGCGTCGCCCTCAGTGACCGTGGCCGCCACGTCCTCGAGCTGTGCCGAGACGGGGGTGGCGAACTCCTCGCGGACGGAGCCGGCCGCCAGCGCATAGGCCAACACGGCTGTATGCGCGCCGGCCTGGACGGTCTCCATCGCCTTGTCGTGTTCTTCGGGAGTGGTCTCGAAGACGGTGTTGCCGGCGTCGGTCATTGCCTCACGGACCGACTGCAGGCATGGGCCGTCGGTTGCGGTGACGACCGCGACGTTGCCGGGGACCCGCGGCGGGGCGAAAAGCGGGTGGAAACTCGCCCGTTCGAGGTCGGGACCGTGAGCGTCCATTGCCGCAAGTGGATCGCCCATCACGCCCGAGACATCGAAGATGGCGTCGGTCGCCAGCGGAGCGTACTGTTCGACTGCCGCATCTATTGTCGACATCGGAACGGCGAGACAGACCGCATCGAACGATTCGGTACTGTCGGTCGGGACGTGGCGGGCCTCGCGGCTGGCAGCGGCATCCGCTGCGACCGAGGCGTCGGCATCGCAGAAGGCGACCGCGGCGTCGACGGTGTCGGCAACCCACCGACCCATCTCTCCGGCACCGACGACGAGTAGCTTCATATCCCGTTTTTCGCTTGATGTCTCAAAAGGAGTTCGATGCGCCCAGTGTTGGTAGTCGGCGACTACTCAATAGCGTCGAATCGGAGCGACTCGCCGGGAACGGTCTCACCGGCGTGGTCGATGATCGTCTCGAACTGCAGTCTGATCGACTGGAGGTCGACTGGTTCGGCGAACGCAACGTCGAACAGCGTGGTTGGCTCGTCGATATGACGAGCCTCGCCGGTCATGTCGACTGCTCGCGCGCGGACGAACTGACTGCCCTCGCCACCCTCGACAATCTCGAAGAACTGTTCGAGCGCGCCCGCTTCGATGGCCTCGATTTCGCCGTCGCTGGCGACGCGGGCAGTGTATTTTTGAACCCCGTCGGGGCTGGCGTCGACGACGACACGAACCACACGGGCCCGATTTTCTGTCGAACTCATATCTGAGCATATGGGGCAAAACCCCTGTGGCTTTCGACATGGACGGCCACTCGCCGGCCAGTCCGAAGAGCGACCACGACAAGTATATGGGTTTTTACCGTGTCCGCCGAACTCACGGACAATGATCTTATCGGACACCGACCTACTCGAACGCTTGGGCGAGGGTGATCTCGTCGTCGACCCGATCGACGATCTCGACACCCAGGTCCAGCCGGCGAGCATCGACATGCGCCTTGGCTCTGAGTTCCTCGAGTTCCAGCGCACCAACATCCCCTGCATTCACCCAAATCGCGCCGAGGAGGTCGACGAGTACGTCCGCGAAACCTATGTGGAAGAGGGCGACGAGTTCATTCTTCACCCCGGCGATTTTGTGCTCGGGACGACCAAAGAGCGCGTCGAGATACCCGACGATCTCGTCGCCACCGTCGAAGGCCGGTCATCACTGGGTCGTCTTGCGGTTGTGGTCCACGCAACGGCGGGCTTCGTCGATCCGGGCTACCGCGGCCAGATCACCCTTGAACTCTCGAATCTCGGCGCGGCCCCGGTCGCCCTGTCGCCAGGCATGCGTGTCTCCC